>DASQBH010000281.1:0-5638 GCA_035635315.1 Longimicrobium sp. | reverse complement strand
GGGGAGGGCGCCGGGGGTGCGGTGCATGCTGCGCGTGGTGACGCCCGTCTCGCCGAAGCGGCGCATGTGCTCGCCGTGCACCCCGCGAAAGCGCTGGGGGATGAAGCGGTCCAGCGGCGCGCCGATCGCCTCCTCGGCCGTGACGCCGAACAGCCGCTCCGCCGCCTGGTTGAAGACCAGGATGTTGCGCGCCTCGTCGGTGGAGATGATGGCGTCGGTGGCGCTGGCCACGATGCGGCTGAGCCGCGCCTCGTTCTCGCGCAGCGACTCCTCCGCCTTCTTTCGCTCCGTCAGGTCGCGCGTGACCTTGGCGAAGCCCACCAGCGAGCCGTCGGGGGCGAACAGGGCGGTGATCACCACGTTGGCCCAGAACAGCCCGCCGTCGGCGCGCACCCGCCACCCTTCTTCCTGGTAGCGCCCCTCGCGCGCGGCCACGGCCAGCTCCCACTCGGGGTGGCCGCGGCCGCGGGCCTCGTCGGTGTAGAAGAGGGAGAAGTGCCGGCCGATCACCTGCTCGGCCGTGTATCCCTTGATGCGCTCGGCGCCGCGGTTCCAGCTGAGGATGTGGCCGCGCGGGTCCAGGACGAAGATGGCGTAGTCCTGCACGCTCTCCACCATCAGCCGGAACCGCTCCTCGCTGCGGCGCAGGGCCTCTTCGGCCTGCTTTCGCGCGGTCAGGTCGCGGGTGACCTTGGCGAAGCCCACCAGCCGCCCGCCGTCGTTCACGGGGGTGATGACCACGTTGGCCCAGAAGCGCGAGCCGTCCTTGCGGACCCGCCACCCCTCTTCCTCGAACCGCCCCACCTTGCGGGCGATCTCCAGCTCGCGCCACGGATGGCGCTGCTCCACCGCCTCGGGAGGGTAGAAGACGGAGAAGTGGCGGCCGATGATCTCGCCCGCGTCGTACCCCTTGATGTTGCGGGCGCCCGGGTTCCAGCTGCGGATGGTGCCCTCGGGGTCCAGCATGAAGATGGCGTAGTCGCGAACGCTTTCCACCAGCAGGCGAAAGGGCTCGTCGCTCGAAACGAGGGACGCGTGGGGCCAGCTTGGGGCGTGTGGATCGCGATCTTCCGCGCCGCGCGGATCGTTTCGTTCGCTCACTGCACCAGACCGAAAGTCGGGACCGTTGCACGGCTCGTCGGGGCCGCCGTGTCGGGAGAATCCCGATTCTCTGCAAGATACGTCGCACGCGGCGGCCCAACCGGCGGGCCCGGGCCCCTTACCCCAGCGGCTCGATCAGCTCGATGCGGTTGCCGAACGGATCCGCCACGTACACGTGGTCGTATCCCTCCAGCGGTTCGTCGAGGACCACGGGATGTCCGTGCGCTTCGCAGCGCGCGGCGAGCTCCGCCAGCCCCTCCACCAGCAGCGCGGGGTGCGCCTTTCGCGCCGGGCGAAAATCGTCCTCCACCCCCAGGTGCAGCTTCAGGCTCCCCCCGCTGAACCAGGCGCCACCGCGCCCGGCCCGGTTGGCCGGCTTGGGCACCTCCGTCAGTCCCAGGACGCCGCTGTAGAACGCCCGCGCCTCCTCTTCGGCGCCGCGGGGCATGGCGAGCTGCAGGTGGTCCAGTCCGTAGATGTGCATCCGCTTTCGTGATTCAGGATCTGATGATGTCCGTCCGCGGCACCATACCGGATCCGCATGCGGTGGAGCAAGCCCGCGGGGTGCCCCTCCCCCCGGCCCCCTCCCCGTTCGTTCCTCACGGAGAGGGGGAGGAACCCCGTGCGCGCTTCTGCTCAGGTCCCGTCCCGGTACCTCACGGCTTTACCGCGCGCAGACCCAGGAAGAGCGGGATCTCGCGCATGGCGGTGCGCTCGGCGCGGGCGTGCGGACCGGGCGGGTGCGTCTTGTACGTGGGGATCTCGTGCACGCCGTCCACCAGCAGCCCGCACTCGGCCAGGCCGTTGACGTACGCGCTCAGCGGCCGGTGGTAGCTGCGCGTGGCGCCGTGTCCGTAGCCCTTCATCGGCACGGCCAGGCGGGTGAGGTAGCGGTCGATGCGGCGGTAGCGCAGGCGGCGCTGCGTATCCCACCCCCAGCCGCTCTGCCGGGGGATGCGGAAGCACGGGTGCGTCATTAGCAGCACGATGCGGCCGCCCGCCCGCAGCGCCCACGCCGCGGACGACAGCGCGTCCTCCAGCGGGTCGATGTCCTGGATGCTCAGCAGAAAGACGGCGGCGTCGTACGCGCCCTCCGCCACCTCCGGCACGTCCCGCAGCCGCGTGGCGTCGCCGACGACGAAGCGGCCGAGCGCGCCGTGGTGCCTTCGCGCGAACGCCACCAGCTTGCGGCTGGCGTCCACGCCCGTGCAGCGCGCGCCCGCCGCGGTGACGTGCGGCGCCAGCACGCCGGGTCCGCACCCCACGTCCAGCACCTGCTCGCCGGGCGCGGGGCGCAGCAGCTCCAGCAGGGCGGGGATGGCCAGGCGGCGGTGGTGCTCGCTCCCCCCGGCGCCCACCCACCCGGCGTACCAGTCCGCCACCGGGTCCCAGCTGCGGCTGCCTGAAGGCTGAGCCTGATTCTTTCTCGGTGCCATGAGGCCCCTCTCGTGGTCATCTGTGGATTCTCGGATCTCTGGGAAACGGAAAAAGCCGCGGCGCGTGCCTGCACACGCGCCGCGGCCTGCGGTCGAACGAAAAAAGGCCGTGGGCGCGCACGAGAGCGCGCCCACGGCCTGTCGCAACCAGCGTATCGGGAATGCTACGCTACGACATCCTGTGCATGGGCCACGGCCTCGCCGCAGGCAGCTCCGCGATGCGAATCGCGGAGGCGCCACGAGTAGATGCCCATGCGGAGGTCCACCATCATGCTGCTTCCCGGGTCACTGGTTCGTCGTCTACGGTAGGGAAGGGGATGGAGATTGTCAACGGATGCGGTCGGGAATTCCGGGCGCAGTACGCTTCGGAGGCAGTTGTGGCGACCGGCTGGCCGCGTCTGCGACGCGGGGGCCCTCTCCCCCGACGGGCCTTTTGCTCGTTCCTCGCAACGGCCGTCGACCCCTCCCCCAAACTGCGGGGGAGGTGTGTGAGGGCGGAGGGTGTGGTGCGCTGAGGCGGAGTTGGTGCGAGGGGCGAACGCCCCCCTCCCCGGCCCTCCCCCACAAACTGCGTGGGGGAGGGAGAACGGCAACCAAGCTGCCAGGCACGATCGAATTCTCCCCTCTCCGTGAGGAACGAACGGGGAGGGGCCGGGGGAGGGGCACCTCGCGGACGCAGTGCGATTCCTGACGCCCGAGTATCAATGCCTCGGCCAAAGCAGTGCCCCCCAAACCGCGGGGGAAGGGTGTGTGCCGGGCTTGAACGAGCGGGCAGATTCTCTCCCGGTCGTGGCAGAAAATCTGTCAATCTGGCAAAGTCGCGCTGGTCCGCGGGATGCAGTCGCGCGCGCCCGGTCGGTTTCGCGCTTTCACCCTATCAGCCAGAGGAGGAACCCGTGAGATCGCGCGCGATGTCGATGATCCTGATTGCCTCGGCCGCCGCGTGCGCGCCGTCCGCTCCTTCCACCCGTCCCTCGCCGGCCGACGTGCCGCCCGTGCGCGCGCTGCTGGGCGAGCGCGACAAGCTGTCGCTGAGCAGCGAGCAGGTGGTGGCGCTGGATTCCATCTCCCGCGAGACGGACGTGAAGGACCGCGCCGTCGGCCGCCGCCTGGGCATCATCAAGGGCGGGCTGGTGCCGCGCCTGGGCCTTGGCAAGCAGCAGCCGGACCGCGCGCTGGCGCTGGTGGCCGGCAGCCACGGCGCGGCCATGCAGGCGGTGCAGCAGCTGCTGCGGCCGGACCAGCGGCAGCGCCTGTGCGAGCTGCAGCGCGAGCGGGAGGACAAGGCGGCGCTGCGCGAGGACAAGCGCTCCCTTGCCGGCCACACCCTCGCCTCGTCCCGTGCGCGCCGGAGCGAGGGGCGGCGCACGTGGCCGTGGTGCTCGTCCACTCCGTCGCGCGCATCGAACACGGCGCAGTCGGAGAGCTGAGGAAAGACAGGCCTCGGAGTGTGTTCAGAAAGCAGCCTGACCGATTGGCGTCCTGAGAGGGTGTTGCCAAACCTGAAGCCGAAAACATGATTTTCTGAGGGAGCGCCACATAGAACCTGAACCTTCACAAGCGGTTGAGTAACTTCAAGTTCCGGAGGCGCGCTCCCTCAGGAAATCAATCTTCGGTTATCTGAAAGACCAGATTCTTGAACACACTGTCGGCCTCAGACGGAGTCGACGGAGTTTGTCCTTCGCGCGGAGCAAACTCCGTCGATTCCGTGTGAGGCCATCTTCGCGAGGTCCACGACCGGGTGGCCCGGGGTTGACAGACGTTTCCGGCGGGCCTAACCTCCGAGTGCGCCCGGGAGCGGTTCCCGGGCAGACACGCGCGATCGGATCAGACGAAAGATGCACGTCCGCACCCGCACCGCCTGTTGTTGTCGTTGCGCCTCTCCCGCGGGAGAGCCGGGTGGACGCGCGCGCGTGGTGGTGAACGCGTAGATCGAACGGGCAAAACCGTCGATCGTCCAGTCCGGCCCTCCCCGTACGGGAGGGCTTTTTTGCGTCCTGATCCCAACCTCACGCGTACCGAACCGATGATGCAGACCGCGCTCGCCACCTGTCCGTGCTGTGGATGCCGCCCGCCCCCGGGAGATGCCCGGGTGTGCGCGTCCACGCGGCGCGCCACCTGACCCGAAGAAACGAACCGGCCCCGCGCCGGTCCTTTCCGAAACCGGCCTCTCCCACGCGAGACGGCCGGTTTTCTTTTTGTCCCACACCGACGCGGCGGCCGCGTCCGGAGCGAACATGAGTCTCCTTGTGATCCTGAACCTGGCGGTCTTCGGCCTTCTCGTCGCCTGGCTGGCGCGCAGGCGGCGCGGCGGGGCGGCGCTTTCCGGCACCGTGCTCATCGGCCTGCTGGCGGGCGTGGTGCTGGGCGCGGCGCTGCAGGCGGCGTACGGGCACGGGCACCCGGCGGTCGCCGCGACCATCGACTGGGTGGGCGTGGTGGGCGGCGGCTACGTGCGGCTGCTGCAGATGATCGTGATGCCGCTGGTGCTGGTCTCCATCCTGTCCGCCGTCACGCGGCTGGACGACGCGCGGGCGCTGGGGCGCATCAGCGCGGGGGTGCTGGGGGTGCTGATGCTGACGACGGCCGTCTCCGCGGCCATCGGCATCGGCGTGGCGCGGCTGTTCCGGCTTTCCGCGGACGGGCTGGTGCAGGGCGCGCGCGAGCTGGAGCAGGGCGCCGCCATCCAGGCCAAAGCGGGCGACGTGGCCGGGCTGGACGTGCCGCGGCTGCTGCTCTCCTTCATCCCCACCAACCCGTTCGCCGACCTGGCGGGCACCCGGCCCACCTCCATCATCGGCGTGGTGATCTTCGCGGTGCTGCTGGGGTTCGCGGCGCTGGCGCTGCGGCGCGAGAGCCCGGAGGCGGGCGGGCGCGTGATCGACGCGATGGACGCGGTGCAGAAGCTGGTGACGCAGCTGGTGCGGATGGTCATCCGCCTGACCCCCTACGGCGTGCTGGCGCTGATGACGAAGGTGGTCGCCACCTCCAACCCGGACGACATCCTGCGGCTGGGCGGCTTCGTGGCGGCGTCTTACCTGGGGCTGGGGCTGATCCTGCTGGCCCACGCCGCGTTGCTGGCGCTGACGGGGATCAACCCC
>DASQBH010000280.1:0-2134 GCA_035635315.1 Longimicrobium sp. | reverse complement strand
CGACCGCGAAGGCCGCATCGAGCTGTGGAGCCCGGCGGCCGAGCGGATGTTCGGCTGGACGCAGGAGGAGGTGCTGCGCAAGCCCAGCCCCATCGTTCCCGAGGCGGAGCGCGAGACGTACCTGCGGCTGCGGGAGCGGGCACTCGCGGGGGAGCGGCTCACGGGCGTGGAGGTGCGGCGGGTGCGCCGGGACGGCTCCGCCATCGACGTCAGCTTCTCCACCGCGCCGCTGACCAACCCCGCCGGCCAGGTCTACGGCACCATCATCATCCTGGACGACATCACGCGGCGGCGAAAGGCCGAAGAGCGGCTGCGGTTCCTGGAGACCGCGGGCCGGGTGCTGGGCGGGCTGTTCGAGTACGAGGACCGGCTGGAGAGCCTGGCGCGGCTGGCGGTGCCTGCCTTGGGCGACCTGTGCGTCATCGACCTGCTGCAGGACGACGGCAGCCTGACGCGGGCCAGGGCCGTGCATGCGGACGCGCGGCGTGAGATGCTGCTGCGGGTGCCGGACGCGCCGATGGGCGACGGGCCCCTGGCGCGCGTGATCGGCGGCGACGCCCTGCTCGTCCCCGAGGTGACGGACGAAGCCTTTCAGCTGCTGGGGCGGGGAACGGCGTTCGACGAGATCCGGCGGCTGGACGTGCGCTCGCTGATCAGCGTTCCCCTGCAGGCACGCGGCCGCGACCTGGGCGTGCTCACCCTCGCCTCCGCCGGCTCCGGGCGCCGCTACGGGGACGAGGACCTTTCGCTGGCGCGCGAGATGGCCGCCCGCGCCGCGCTCCTGCTTGACAACTCGCGCCTGTACCGCGAGGCGCAGAAGTCCACGCGGGCCCGGGAAGAGATCCTGGCCGTCGTCTCGCACCAGCTGCGGAATCCGCTGCAGGCCATCACCGTGCTGGTAGACACGCTGCTGCAGTGGCTCCCCTCCGAGGCCTGGCGCGACGCCGAGCGCCGCCAGCTGCAGTCGGTGCTGCAGGTGTCGCGGCAGATGTCCCGGCTGGTGCAGGACCTTCTGGACGTCACGCAGATCGAGGCCGGCCACTTCTCCGTGCGGCCCGGCCGGGAGCCGCTGGCCGGGGTGGTGGACGAAGCCCTGGAGGTGCTGCGGCCGATCGCCGGCCAGGAGCGCGTTCGGCTGGATGTCCGCCTGCCCGACGGCCCGGGCTTCGTGCTCGCGGACCGGCAGCGGGTGGTGCAGGCGATCGGCAACCTGGTGGGCAACGCCGTCCGGGTGACGCCGGACGGGGGCACGGTTACGCTGGAGGCCCGGGGGTCCGGCGCCGAGGTGATCGTCCGCGTCTCCGATTCCGGGCCCGCGATCCCCAGGGAGCATCTGCCCCACCTGTTCGACCGCTTCTGGCTTCCGGACCGCGCCGGCGGGCTGGGGCTGGCCATCGCCCGCGGGATCGTGGAGGCACACGGCGGCCGCATCGGCGTGGAGACGGGCGCGCGCGGCAGCACCTTCTGGTTCACCCTGCCGGCCGCCGGCGCGTCCGGCGACGAAGGGCACGGAGAAGAGGCGTACGACGCGGTGGTGCTCCTCCCCGCCAGGGAGCCGGCCGCCGCAACGGCGGCGGAGCGCGGGCGTGAGCAGCTGGTCCGCGAGATGGCGGCGGCCGAGCGCCATGCCCGCTTCAGCGAGGGGATGGGGCCGGACGGCACCGCGGCGCCCACGGGCGATACGGAGCTCATCGACCGCATTCGCGACCAGATCGCCAACGCCATCCACCTGGGACACATCGAGCCCGGGGACCGGCTGCCCAGCATCCGCGACCTGTCGCGCCGCTTCGGGGTCACCACCTACGCCGCGGTGCACGCGTACGAGGGCCTTGCCGCCGAAGGGCTGGTGGAGAAGCGCGGCCGGTCGGGAATGTACGTCGCCACGCAGGACGCGCTGGGCCGAAGCCTGCTGGGCGAGACGGCACGCTGGCTGGCGGACGTGCTGGCGGGCGCCTGGGACCACCAGATCAAGGTTCCGCACGTGCCCGACCTGGTGCGCCGGTGGACGGCGGCCGTGCGCCTGCGCGTGGCGTGCGTGGAATCGGACGAGGACACGCTCGCCGCCCTGTGCGCCGACGCGGCCAACCATTTCGGCATGGACGCGCGCCCCGTCCGTCCCCATGACCTGGTGCCG
>DASQBH010000279.1:0-5157 GCA_035635315.1 Longimicrobium sp. | reverse complement strand
GCCCCCGCGGCCTGCCACGGCCGCGGGGGCTTCACACCATCACACCATCACACCATCACCGTCGCGGACTTCGGCTCTGCGCCGGGCTGCCGGGCGTCGTCTGTCCGCCGGCGGCCGGGGTGCCGGTGGCGGAGGGCGCGGCCTCGGCGGGGGCGTTCGTCCCCGGTGCCACGTCGTTCTTGGGCGCGCCGGGCTCCGCCGGCTCCTCGCGGCCGGCCTTGGCGGCCTGGGCGGCGGCGGGATCCGTCACGTCGCCGCGGGCCTGTGCCACGGCCTTGGCGCGCGCGGCGCTCACCCCCTCGCGCTCAAAGCGCTGCAGCCAGCTCATCACGTCCGCGGGCGGCGTGTAGTTCTGCTTGCCGCGCGGCTGCGCCTCGCCCGTCTCCAGCCCGGCGACGATGTGCTCGTAGTTGCTGCCGGGGTGCCAGAGGACCCAGTCCTCCAGCCCCACGTCGTACACGCCCTGCTTTTGCTGGCGCACCTGCTCCGGGCCGTACTTCTGGTGGTTGCGTCCCAGCCACGGCGCGCTGAACGCCTGCAGCCAGGGGATGATGCGCGCCGGCTGCACCCCGGCGTCGCGAAGCTGGTCGCTGCGCCAGCGCGCCATCCCCGCGCTCTTGAACAGCACCTCGTACGGCATCAGGTCCGGCCGCCGCACGCCGGGCAGGTGGGTGGGAAAGTAGTGCGACGGGTACATCATGGGCAGGATGTGGTCGGCGATGGCGCTGATCGTCTCCCACTGCTGCCCGATGTTCACGTCGCCCCCCTCGTTGGGCGACAGGCCGAACACGTCCGCCGTCACCGTAACGCCCAGGGGATGCAGGCGGCGCTTGGCCTCGTTCAGGAACGCCGCGATGGCGTCGGTCCGGTCCCCCTTGGCGCGCGGGTGCACCTGGTTGGGGAGCGAGCGGTACGGCTCGGCGAAGCGCACGTAGTCGAACTGGATCTCGTCGAAGCCCAGCCGCGCCACCTCTTCGGCGATGTCGAGGTTGTAGTCCCACACCCGCTCGTCCCAGGGGCTCACCCAGGTGTTCCCCGCCTTGTCCACCCACAGCCCGCCGCTGGGGTTGCGCACCGACCAGTCCGGCTCCGCCTTGGAGAGGATGGGGTCCTTGAAGACGACGATGCGCGCGATGAGGTAGATGTTGTGCGCCTTGAGCGAGTCGACGAACGCCCGCGGGTTGCGGATGGTGATCTCCGTATCCGCCGTAAGGTCGTTCTGCTTCTGCAGGGTGCTCACGTAGTGCAGCCCGCGCTCGTCCTTCATGTCGATGACGAACGCGTTGATCTCCGTCTGGTCGGCGATCTCGATCAGCCGGCGGCGGTGGGTGCCGCTTCCCGCCTTGTACGCGTTCACGTACAGCCCGCGGATGATGCGCGGCGCGTCCGTGCGCGGCGAGGGGACGGCCGCCTGCTTGGGCGCGCCGCCCGCGCTGTCGCCCGCGACCTGCGCGCTGTCGCCGCCCTTGGCCGTGGCGCCCTTTTCCCCGCCCTGATCCCCGCCGCACGCGGCCAGCAGCGCCGCGAGCGAAGCCACCGCCAGATGGCGGATCGATCCAATGGACATGCCTGCCCCGTGTGGTGTGCGGATGGTCCTGCCGAGTTCGCGCGTCAACATCGCGCGTGGGATACGCGGGCGGCAAGGTTCGCGCCGGGGGAGGGAGTGCGTGAGTGCGAAAGTGCGAAAGTGCGAAAGTGCGAAAGTGCGGGAGTGCGGGAGTGCGTCCGCGGGGGCCCTCACCCGCTCGCTCAGGCTCGCACCCTCTCCCGCAAGCGGGAGAGGGTATAAACGTCACTCAACATGTGGCGCGTTCCCGGGGTTGCGGAGCTTTCCGACACCTTCCAACCCACTCGATACGCAGGCCTCCGCCCACGCGAGCAGGTGAAGCCCCGCCGGGCGAGCTCCGCGAGCCCAGGGCGGGGCTTATGGCATTTCCAGCCGCGGGATTCATCCCGTGGTGTCCGTCGGGCGCGCCAAACCCCCGCCCGGAGACGGAAGCAGGCCGGCCATACGCAAACGGGGCGGCCCCCACGCCGGGAAGCCGCCCCATCCGCCGTCATCCATCAACCCCCGTGCGTTCGTACTTCCGCACTTACGCACTCACGCACTTCTTCCCCGCCTCACGGCGTCCAGACGTTGTTCCGCCGGTTCACGTCGGGAAAGTACTGCTCCGGGTCCAGCTCCACGCGCGACACGGGGCCGTCGACCGGGACCGTCACCGTCACGGCGCGGGTGGAGGGGCTCAGCCACCGCTCGATGGGGATGGTCTGCGTTACCCGCTGGCCGCTGGCCGTGGTCACCACGATGTCGGTGGGGGCGGGGACCTGGCCCAGGTCGCGCACCGTTACCTGCACGCCGCCCGTGGTGGGCGTCACGGAGCCGATGGTCTGGTCAAAGGTGACGGTGCGGAACCAGAACGGATAGAAGAACCAGTCCAGGTCGCGCCCCGACACCCGCTCCATGGTGTTGAAGAAGTCCAGCGGGTACGGGTGCTTGAACATCCACTCGCGCGTGTACGTCCGCATGGCCTCGAAGAACACGCTGTCGCCCAGGATGCGCTGCAGCGAGCGCAGCAGCGTTCCCGGCTTGTAGTACGCCGACACGCCGAACGGCTCGCCGAACACCAGGTCGATGTGGCGCATCAGCGGCACCTCGCCCTTGTCGCCGGCGATGCCCAGGTAGTCGGTGCGCGGCTGCTCCCACGGATCAAAGTCCGGGAACAGGTCCTCCACCGACCGCGACTCGTTGTAGGTGGTGAACCCCTCGTCCATCCACGCGTACGCCGCCTCGTCCTGCCCCACCATCATGGGGAACCACTCGTGCGCGATCTCGTGCGAGATCACCTGGTACAGCTCCAGCCGGCTGGTGGGACGGCCGATGAAGACGATCATCGGGTACTCCATCCCGTAGATCGGGCCCTCGCTCACCGTGATCTGCGGATACGCGTACGGCACCAGCGCCTGGCTGTGGAACTCGGTGCTGTGCTCGCCGAACATGGCGGCCTCGTTCCAGTGGGGCGCGCCCGGGCGGAAGAGCGAGTGCACCATCACCGTGCGGCCGGCCACCTGCGCCCGCCGCGCATCCCACTGGTACCGGTTGCTGGTAGCCCAGGCAAAGTCGCGCACGTCGCGCGCGCTGAAGCGCCAGGTCACGCTGCCGTTCTCGCCGTTGGTCGTCGCACCCGTCGTTCCCCATTCCGTGCGGGGAAGGACCGTCACCGTCTCGTCACTGCTTGCCGCCTGGGCCAGCCGCTGCCGCACCTCGGGGCGAAGGATCTCGTCCGCGTTCACCAGCTCGCCCGTGGCGCCCACCGTCCACCCGGCCGGCAGCGTGAGCGCCACGTCGAAGTCGCCGTACTCCAGGTAGAACTCGCCGTTCTCGCGGTACGGCGTGGCGTCGAGCCCCACCACGTCGTCGTACACGGCGATCTGCGGGTACCACTGCGCCACCTGGAGCACCCGGCCGCCCAGCGCGTCCTCGTACCCCGTGCGCGGCGCCGTCTGCGGCGGCACGCGGAAGTTCCACTCCAGCTCGAACACCGCGCTGTCGCCCGCCGCGATGGGACTGGGCAGCCGCACGCGCGACAGGGTGCCCGTGGTCAGGTATCCCACCGACGGGCGGTTCTCGCGCTGGTTGGCCTCGTACTGCTGCTGCGTGAGCGGGCCCACCGCCGTGCCGTTGTAGCTGAACTTGAGCAGGGTGAGGCCGCCGGTGTTCAGCGGGTTGTTCTTTCCCCGGAAGTCTTCGCTGAACAGGTTCTGGTACAGGTTGAACACCACCTGCCGCAGCTCGTTGGGCGAGCGGTTGTGGTAGACGATGCGCTCCGTGCCGGTGACGCGGCGCGACTCGGGGTCCAGCGACGCCTGGATGGAGTAGCGCACCCGCTGCTGCCAGTAGCGGGGGCCGGGTGCGCCGGTGGCGCTGCGGGTGCCGTTGCTCACGGCGGCCACGTACCCCTCCTCGGCCTGCACGGGGCGCAGGTACGGCCGTCCGGCGGTGTCGAGCGCGGCGCCCTGCGGCAGCGGCGCCACGATGGGCTCGCCGGCGGGGGCGCATGCGGCCAGAACGAGCACGGCCAGCATGGCCGTGCGTTTGATGTTGATGGGCAACGGTGTTCTCCCGGTCTGATGTGCGGGCCTGCTAAACCGCGCGAAGGTCTGTCAAAACTCTTGCCACGGCGCACGGTCGCTGGGTCGGCGCGGCGCCAGTGCAACGCGCCGCCCCATGTGTTCCTGACGAAGGAGAGACACCCGCCTGCGCTGCGGACCCCTACGGACCCTCTCCCCCGCCGGGCCTTTTGCTCGTTCCTCGCAACGGCCGGCGACCCCTCACCCAGGCTGCGGGGGAAGGGTGGGGCCGGGAACGGTGAGCTTCGGATACCGGGTCGCGAGATGGTCAGCCGCCCCCCTCCCCGGCCCTCCCCCACAAACTGCGTGGGGGAGGGAGAACGGCGGGACAGCGCGTTGAAGCGGGATCGAATTCTCCTCTCCCCCAGGGGTTTTTGGGGGAGAGGCCGGGAGAGGGGGCGCCTCGCGGACGTCAGTTCGATGCTCGTCGAAGCACGATCGAACCCCCCTTCTCCGCGAGGAACGAGCGGGGAGGGGCCGGGGAGGGGCCCCTACGGCAGGTGCGACCGCAGCAGCTCGATCACGGCTTCGGGGTTGTCGGTGTTGATCCAGTGCCCGCCCTCCAGCCGGTGCAGGAACACGCGCCCGTTGGCCGTCCCCGCCATCTCCACGCGCCGCTCCGCCTCGTCGTCCAGCGAATTGCTCTCCGTCGCCTTGACGATGTGGATCTCCGCCTCGGCGGGCGGGTGCACCAGCGTCTCCCACAGGTCCAGGCGAAAGTAGTCGCGCAGCATCTCCTCCATCACGTCCCAGTCGATGCGCCAGCGGTAGCGCCCCTCCACCGGCTCCAGGTTGATGGCCAGCCACTGCGCCAGCCCCTGGTCGTATCCCGCGCCCTGGATGGCGGCCACCGCCTCCGCGCGCGACGGGAACTCCGGCGGCAGCGCCCGCATGGACGCGATGATCCGCCACGCGCTCCCCTCCGGCTCTCGCACCGCCAGGGTGGAATCCATCACCCACACCTGCCTGAGCCCCTTGCCGTGGTGCTGCGCGTAGACGAGCGCCACCTTGCCGCCGAACGAGTGCCCC
>DASQBH010000278.1:0-2932 GCA_035635315.1 Longimicrobium sp. | reverse complement strand
GTCCTGTCGGCTACGTTGGGTTCCGCGCGAGAGGCCGCCCGTTCCCGATAAAGATTCTTCGGTCGGCGCACGCAATCGTGCGAGGAAGACGGTCACGCGCGGCGCCTCCCTCAGAATGACAGTGATCGGCCCAACCCGGTGTCTGATGGATTTCTGTGTAAACTTCACCGGACCCGCAAGAAGATTGCGGATGCGAATTCGGCAAACGGTGTCATCCTGAGGGAGGCGCGCACCCTGTCCTATCCAGACGCCCGAACGCCCGTGCGCCAACCGAAGGATCTTTACGATGGACACACGGTCCTGTCGGCTACGTTGGGTTCCGCGCGAGAGGCCGCCCGTTCCCGATAAAGATTCTTCGGTCGGCGCACAGGTATTGTGCGAGGAAGACGGTTACGCGCGGCGCCTCCCTCAGAATGACAGTGATCGTCCCGATCCGGCGCCTGGCGGATTTGGCGTGAAGCCAATTCGTTTTGTGGATCTGGTATCTATAAGTTTCACCCGGATGGTCCGCACCTCGACTCGTCGTGTCTGGAGGGATTGAGAGTATGGAAAAGCATCCGTCTGGCATCAAACCGGAGTCGTGGCTCGTCTCGGCGGGGCGCTCGTCCGAGCCCGGCGCGCCGCTGAACGTGCCGCTGGTTCCCGCATCCAACTTCATCATCGGCAGCGGGCGCTCCTACTCGCGCGATGACGGCACGCCGACCTGGGAGGCGCTCGAAGACGTCGTCGGCGGGCTGGAGGGAGGCAGGGCCGTGGCGTTCGCCTCGGGGATGGCCGCCATGGCGTCGGTGTTCGATCAGCTCCCGGTGGGTGCCGTGGTGGTGCTGCCGGATGACTGCTACCAGGGCGTCGCCGGCCTGGCCGCGGTGGGCGCCGAACGAGGGCGCTGGTCGGTGCAGCGCGTGGCGGTGGACGATACGGCCGGGTGGATTCGCGCCTGCGGCGACGCTGACCTGATCTGGCTCGAGTCGCCCTCCAACCCGCTGCTGACCGTGGCGGACCTCGAGGCGGTCTGCGCGGCGCCGCGCAAGCCGGGGACGATCATCGCCG
The DNA here is from genome assembly GCA_035635315.1 of Longimicrobium sp. Taxonomy (GTDB): domain Bacteria; phylum Gemmatimonadota; class Gemmatimonadetes; order Longimicrobiales; family Longimicrobiaceae; genus Longimicrobium. The sequence continues at coordinate 1,882 of DASQBH010000278.1, read as the reverse complement.
TGGACAACACCTTCGCCACGCCGTTGAACCAGCAGCCGCTGGAGTTCGGGGCCACGGTGTCGCTGCAGGCGGCAACCAAGCTCATCGGCGGCCACTCCGACCTGCTGGCGGGCGTCGCCACGACGAGGGACGATGCCATGTGGCACGCGCTCCGGAGGTCGCGCGAGCTGAACGGCGCGACACCCGGCACGCTGGAAGCCTGGCTCGCCGTCCGCGGCGCGAGGACGCTCGCGATTCGGCTGCAGCGGGCGCAGCAGACAGCCCTGACCCTCGCGGAGCGGCTGGAGGCGCACCCGCTGGTCGCGCGTGTCCGGTATCCGGGCCTGCCCTCGCACCCCACGCACGAGACCGCCAGGCGTGTGCTCAAGGGATTCGGGACCATCATCTCGTTCGACCTGCGTGGCGGGGCGGAGTTCGCGGATGCGGTCTGCCGGAACGTCAGGCTCGTCCGCCATGCGACCAGTCTGGGAGCCGTGGAATCGACGATGGAACGAAGGGCGGTGATCCCGGGACAGGAACACCTTCCCCCTTCACTCCTGCGATTCAGCGTCGGGATCGAGGATGCCGAAGACCTCTGGGCCGATCTGGACGCGGCGATCCGCTCCGCCGCACCGTGACTTTGGGCGGGCGCGGCAGAGTAATACCGAATCCGCAAAAGCACCGTGACTTCCTGAGAGTGCGTTCAAGAACCTGATCTTTTTAGACAACCGCGGATTGACTTCCTGAGGGAGCGCGCCTCCAGAACTTGAAGTTACTCAGCCGCTTGCGCGCGACTGAAGGACCTCGTTTCGGCTATTGCGGGGCTGGCCACACGGCACCGATCCAGCCCCCAGGTGCTGCCGGCGAGGTCCTTCGGTCGGCGCGCCGAATTCCCGGTAAGGGCAAGCTCGGAGCGGCGCCTCCCTCAGGAAGTCACGCTTCCTGGTTCCGGATTACGTATCAAATGGAAAGGGCCGAACCCCATCCCGGAGCTCGGCCCTTTTCCTTGCCGCGCCAACCAACCGGCGGGCTACGCTGCCTGCGGAGCGGGTTCGGCCAGCACGCCGTCCAGCTGCCCCATCGCCGACCGCAGTCCCTCCTCCATCCCCATCTCCACCAGCTGCTGCATCGCCTCCACGCTGGGAAAGTGGGTCACGCTGGTGATCCGCGAGCCGGTGCCGGTCGACTCGAAGGTAAAGATCATCCGCATGGACGGCATGGAATCGTTGGGGGTGCCGTCCTCATTCGCGAAGCCGTCCTCCACCTCCATCCGGCGCCCCGGCTCCACCGCCAGAAAGCGCCACCAGCCGCGCGACTTGTCCCCCTCCGGTCCGGTCATGTAGTACTCGGAGCGGCCGCCGACCTCCACCTCGTGGCGGGTGAAGGTGGCGGGGTACGTCTCCGGGCCCCAGAACCGCTCCAGCTGCCGCGGGTCGGCGTACGCCTGCCACAGGCGCTCCACCGGCACGGGATAGTCGCCGACTACGGTGAGGGTGAGCGCGTTCGCGTCGGAGGTTACGGAGGTGATCGGCATCGATTACTCCTGGGAAAGGGTGTCGGTGAACAGCGCGTCGAGCTGGCTGAAGCGGGCCTTCCAGAGCTCTTCGAGCCGGCCGAGCAGCTCACGCGCGCGCGCGATCCGCTCCGGGTTTCCGCGGACGATGCGCTCGCGGCCCTGCGCCTGCTTGCTCACCAGCCCCGCGCCTTCCAGGACGGCGACGTGCTTCTGCACCGCCGCGAAGGACATCTCGTACCGGGCCGCGAGCGCGGAGACCGCCGCCTGCTCCCCCGCCAGCACGCGCGTGACGATGTCGCGCCGCGTCGCATCGGCGAGGGCGTGGAAGACGCGGTCGATCTCCGCATCGCTGAGCGAACCATATACAACCATGTGGTTGTAGATAAT
>DASQBH010000277.1:0-4844 GCA_035635315.1 Longimicrobium sp. | reverse complement strand
GGCGAACGGGCAGCGGGTGGAGCTGCTGGCCCCCGGCGAGGGGCTGGCCGACGCGCTCGCGGAGCCGCTGCTGGTGGTGATCACCGGCGGGCTGCGCGAGCGCCGCGCGCGCGCCCTGATCGCCGCCGCGCGCGAGCGGGGCCGGCTTCCCGTCATTGGCCTTACCGAGCCCACGGAGCCCACCGGCCGCGAGATCTGCCGCCAGCTGGGCCTGTCCGAGTGCTTCCCCAAGCCCATCGACGCCGACGAGGTGGCCCTGGTGGCCCGCCGGCTGATCCAGCGCGAGGAGCTGCGCGAGATCACCGGCATCGTGGGCGAGACCGAGGCGATGGAAGAGGTGCTGGAGCGCGTCGTCCAGATCGCCCCCGTCAACTCCACCGTCCTCGTCCTGGGCGAGAGCGGCACCGGCAAGGAGCTGGTGGCGCGCGGCCTTCACGCGCTCTCGCCCCGTCGCCACCGCCCGTTCATCGCGGTGAACGTGGCCGCGCTGCCGGACACGCTGCTGGAGAGCGAGCTCTTTGGCCACGAGAAGGGGGCGTTCACCGGCGCCAGCGACCGCCGCAAGGGCTTCTTCGAGCTGGCCAACGGCGGCAGCATCTTTCTGGACGAGATCGGCGAGATGCCGCTGGGCACGCAGACCAAGCTGCTGCGCGTGCTGGAGGAGCGCGAGTTCCGGCGCGTGGGCGGCGAGGAATCGATCCGCGTGGACGTGCGCGTGATCGCCGCCACCAACCGCGACCTGCGCGAGCAGGTGATGCTGGGCGCGTTTCGGCGCGACCTGTACCACCGCCTCAACATCCTGCGCATCGACCTTCCCGCGCTGCGCGCCCGGCGCGAGGACATCCCGCGCCTCATCGACGGCTTCATCCGCCAGTTCAGCGCCGAGCACGACCGCCCGTTCCTGGGGATCGATCCGGAGGCGCTGCGCGTGCTGGTGGAGTACGACTGGCCCGGCAACGTGCGCGAGCTGCGCAACCTGGTGGAGAGCATGGTGGTGCTCGCCCCCGGCCGCGTCATCCGCCCGGAGGACATCCCCGCCGAGGTGCGCTTCGGCAGCCGGCGCGAGGCGCTGCTCCCGGTGCCCTCCATCACCATCGGCCACGGGCGGCCGGGCGAGCCCACCAACGGCGACTCGCCCGTTGCGGGGCAGCCGCCGGCGCAGCTGGAGTTCATCCTCCGCACGCTGTTCGACCTGCGGATGGACATGGACGACCTGCGCCGCGAGTTCGAGGTGTACCGCACCCGGCACCGCGACGAACTGCCGGTTTCGGCGGGGGTGGGCGGCTACGTGCCGTTCTCGCAGCCGCTTGCCATCAGCGCGCCGATCCCGGTGCCGTACGAGCCCGCGCCGGAGCCCGTGCACGAGGAAGGCACCGTCGTCTTTCGCCCCGGCAAGACGATGGCGGACATGGAGCGCGAGGCCATCAGCGCCGCGCTGCTGCACTCCCGCGGCAACCGCCGCCGCGCCGCAGAGATGCTGGGCATCGGCGAGCGGACGCTGTATCGGAAGCTGAAGGAGTACGATCTGGACGCGTGAGGGGACGGCCAGGGAATAGGGAATAGGGAATAGGGAATAGGGAATAGCGTGACGATGGATGTCGTGCGCCCAATCTGTCATCCTGAGGCCCGGCCACTCCGAACCGTCCGTCTGCTCCGCAGGTCGCAGGGCCGAAGGATCTACTCTCCGCCTCCTCGAACGCAGTCGCGGCAGCCCCGCGCAGCACTGGCGGCCGGGCCGCAGCCGGACAGAGCCCGTCCGGCCTCCGCGCCGATCCTCGGCGGAAACGCAACAGCCCTCCCCGGCAAAAGCCGAGGAGGGCTGTCGATCGTTAGTGAAGGAATGCGGGCAGCGCTGTCTCATACCGAATCCGGGAATACAGTCATCATTCCCAGTCGCAGGTTCTCATACCGGATCCGCAAAAACAAACAGCGAAGGGTACAGAGAAACAGACAACAGCCAGAGGAACAGAGGAAATCGGGTCGTCTCTGTTCCTCTGGCTTTTGTCTGTTCCTCTGTACCTAATGCTTTTCCGGATCTGGTATCAGTCCGCTATTCCCTATTCCCTATTCCCTATTCCCTATTCCCTATCCCCTGTCCCCTCTCACCCCACCAGCTTCAACCCCACGATCCCGGCCAGGATCAACCCCACGCACGCCAGCCGCAGCGCGTCCGCCGACTCGCCGAAGAGCGCGATCCCCAGCACTACAGTGCCGATGGTGCCGATGCCCGTCCAGATGGCGTACGCGGTGCCCAGCGGCAGCGTGCGCAGGGCAATGCCCAGCAGCCCCAGGCTGATCACCATCGACACCGCCGCGCCCACGGTGGGCCACAGGCGTGTGAAGCCTTCCGTGTACTTGAGCCCCACGGCCCAGCCGACCTCGAACAATCCCGCGACAAAAAGGACGACCCACGCCATCCCTGCCTCCGGGTGGTGTGGGGTCGTCCCCAGCGTTTCTCAGTTCAGCGCGCGAGGCCGTCCCCGAGCGCGGTAAGTGCAGTAAAGATAGGCGATTGGGATCCACTCGGCAACTCGCGGCTCGCGGCGCCGGATTGTCCACGGCGGGGTCCGTCGATACGTTCGCGCGGCGACCGTCCGCTGCCGGCGGTTCGCTTCTTGTGGGGGGATGATGCCGATCGTCCGACCCGATCCCCGATCCCGCGCCGCATGCCGAGCCCCGAAGAGTACTCGCTGTTCGCCGTTACCGCGCCCGGGCTGGAGCCGCTGGCGCAGGCCGAACTGCGCGCGATGGGGATCGGCGGCGCGGCGGAGCCGGGCGGCGTGGCGTGGACCGGCGGCGCGGACGACCTGTACGCCGCCAACCTGCGCCTGCGCACCGCCAGCCGCGTGACCGTGCTCGCCGCCGAGTTCCGCGCCCGCACCTTCTTCGAGCTGGAGCGCCACGCCCGCAAGGTGCCGTGGGAGCGGTGGATCCCCCGCGGCGGCGCCGTGCGCCTGCGCGTGACGTCCAAGAAGAGCAAGCTGTACCACGAGGGCGCCATCGCCCAGCGGGTGCTGGAGGCCATCGAGCACCGCGTGGGCCCCCTGGCCGCCGGCGGCGTCGTCGCGGACGAGGAGGGCGGGGAAGACGAGGGCGATGCGCAGCTGTTCATCGTCCGCTTCGTCCGCGACGCGTGCACCATCCGCGCGGACGCGTCGGGGGCGCTGCTGCACCTGCGCGGCTACCGGCAGGCGCTCGCCCGCGCGCCCCTGCGTGAGACGCTCGCCGCGTCGATGCTGCTGGGGAGCGGGTGGGACGGCGCGTCGCCGCTGCTGGACCCCATGTGCGGCTCCGGCACCATCCCCATCGAGGCGGCGCTCATCGCCCGCCGCATCGCGCCGGGCCTGGCGAACCCGGACCGCGCGCCGCGGCGCTACGCCTTCAGCGCCTGGCCGGAGTTCGACGCCGCCCGCTGGGCCGCCGCCGTCGGCCGCGCGCGGGAGGAGGTCCGCCCCGCCGCCGGCGTCCCCATCCTCGGCAGCGACCGCGACGAGGGGGCCATCCAGGCCGCCGCCGCCAACGCCGCCCGCGCCGGCGTGTCGGACGACGTCGAGCTCGGCGTCCGCCCCGTCTCCGCCATCGAGCCCCCGCCGGGCCCGGGGCGGATCGTCATCAACCCGCCGTACGGCGTCCGCGTGGGCGAGCGCGATCCGCTGCGGAATCTTTACGCCGCCCTGGGCCGTACCCTGCGCGCCGGCGCCCCCGGCTGGACGCTGGCTCTCCTTTCGCCCGACCACGCGCTGGAGCGGCAGGTCGGCATTCCGCTGGACGAGGCGCTGCGCACCAGCAACGGCGGCATCCCCGTGCGCCTGGTCGTCGGCCGCGTGCCGTCGGGCGGCTGAAGCGCGAGCGGCTGCCGATTCGTTCCGTACGGGCAGCCGCCGTTGCCATTGGCGAGAGTGGATCAGGGCTGGTTGGGCTTTCCGATATTCGCGCCCTTCCGGGTCTTCTTGTACTCCTGGATTGCGCGGATTACCTCGTGAGTCGGACTGGAGCCCAGCCCCATGATCAGGCCCGTAAGGATGATCTGCCAGCGCTTTCCGCGGCTGGGCTCCTTGCTGTTGGTGGCCACTGCCTCTGTATCCCGTGGACCCGCGGATTGGTCTCCGGAAAGCTCCTGCACTGCCGCGCCCTCTCGTGGGTTGGTTTGCGCGGGCTGCTGCACGGCGGCAACCGGCGGCGCCTGCATCGCGGCCTCGAACACGTCCAGGCCAAAAGAGCCTGCCACGGCCAGTCCCAGCATCGCGCCCAGGTACAGACTGATCATCCGCCTGCCCGGGTTGTCCTTGAAGCTTGCCACGAAGTCCTGCAGACCGTCGATCGTCGCAGCAGCCGCCTTCGTGGCCTTCTCGACGTCCGGATACTTGCTCTGGACGTAGGCAAGGTGCTTGGCCGCGAGGGTTGCCAGCATCTGTGCACGCTGGTTGTCGGGCGCGAGTGAGCGGATCTTCGCGAGTCCGGCCTTCGTTTGCACCAGGCGATTGTTCAGATCCGCAGTCGCCAGAGCCACCTCGCCAGCCGTCTTGCCAGCCGCCGCCAGGGCAGCCGCGGCATCCGTGACCGTATCACCGAGCGCTGTATCGAGTTCGCTTTCCAACTGATTTACCTGCTCGCGGATCCTGTTGAGCGGCCAATATCCGCTGGATACTCCCCCGACGAAGGTCCAGAAGCCTTCGATGATGCGTTCGATCGCGACGGCCGCACCCGTGATGAACGCCAGTGCCGCGGCGGCGTCCTTGAATCGCGCGTTCGATGCGGGCGCAAGGAAATAGACCAGCACGAGCGCAACGATCAGCGCCACCGTCAGCCATCCGGCCAGGGGCCGGCCCGATTGCTTCTTCATC
>DASQBH010000276.1:0-4326 GCA_035635315.1 Longimicrobium sp. | reverse complement strand
GATGGCGACCGCAAAGCTCACGGGCACCAGCGCGATGACGATCGCCTCCACCACCTGCCCCGCGGGCGACGCGTTGATCCCCGGCGCGGCGATGGCCAGCGCGGTGTTGCACGCGTACGGCAGCAGCCCGGCGTACACGATCAGCGCCTGCCGCCGCTCCGCCGGGGTTTCCGCGCGGTGGGCGGCGGAGCTCAGCAGCGCCACGCCGCCCCACGAGGAAAGGAGCAGGCTGAGCCAGTTGATCCCCGTCAGCACGCGCTGCACGCCGGGCAGCGTGGCCCGCCAGGGGAGAAATGCATACTCCGTGTTCAGCAGCGCCAGGTAGACCAGCACCGCCACGGCGGCGCAGACGCCGTAGCACGCCGGCACCAGCCGCGGGTAGCGGCGGGTGAGCGGGTGCGGGCGGGGGATGCTGGCCGCCATGTGAAAGGCGACGGCCGGCGCGATCAGATAGACGCCGCAGTACGCCAGCAGCAGCAGGTCCGCCGCCCAGTGCGCGCCCACCCGCACGTCCGCCGCGTCGAACAGCAGCGTGAGCGAGACGGCCAGCCCCAGGAACATGAACAGCTCGCCTCGCGGGTCGCCCGGGCGCTGGTGCAGCACCAGCAGCGTGAGCGCCCCGTACAGCCCCACCGTCAGCGTGTAGACCGCCCAGATCAGCCGCTCGCCGGCCGGCGCGGCCGCCAGGTACGGCAGCAGCACCGCGCCCAGCGCGGCGGCGTAGAAGAAGGACGCCAGGGGAAGCGGGAGCCTGTCGAGCCGGCCCATGCGGTCAGGGGGCACCGAGATGAACATCGCCGGCGCCGGAAGGAGTGCGGCGCCGGCGTAGAAGGAAGGATGGCGGCAACCGGTCGGCCGATCAATCCCCGTCGGGAAGACGACGCCAGCGCCCGGCCGTCACCCACGCGGCGCCGCCGATGCGGCCCGCGGGGAGCGGCAGGCCCAGCTCGAAGGTCCCCGGCTGAAAGGCGGGCGTGTCAATGACGTACTCGGTGGGCCCGGGGTCCGCCTCCGTGTCCAGCCGCAGGTTCAGCCGCAGCCGCATCTCGCGCCCGCCGCGGCGCAGCACCACCTCGTCCAGGTACACGCGGCAGTCGCCCTGCCCCCACCAGTGCAGCGCGCAGGTGCCGGGCGGAACCCGCGGGCCCCAGCGGCCGTCCGTGCGGTGCTCCAGGTCGTGCCCCTGGTCCGACGACTCCGGGCGCTCGGGCGTGTACGTGTAGCCGCTCAGCTCCTGGGGATGGATGAGCGCGCCCCGCTCGTCGCGCACCAGCAGCGACACGCTCGAGGGCCAGCAGTGCTGCGCCGCCGCCGGTGCCGCCAGCGCGCAGGTGAGCAGGATGGGGATGAGGACGGAAAGGTGGAACGGGCGGGACCGGCGTCGCATCAGGACCTCCGGATCGTGGCGGCGGACGCAGGGGGATGCGCCGGCCGGTGGATCAGTCGAACAGTTCGTCTACGGCAAAGCGCCAGCCGGGCACCGCCGGCTCGGCATCGGCAACGTCGCCGCGGCGGTATACCGCCGGATGCTCCGGATCGTTCGCCCGATACGCGCGGATGAGGTTTTCGCGCAGCACGTCCACGTCCCACACCACCTGCGTCCCCGCCGCAAAGTAGTCCGCCCGCTTCGCCGCCATCCGCCGCTCCGCCTCGTCGCCGTGGTCGATCCAGTCACGCACTTCCACGGCGAAGACGGGTGCGCCACGCGGATAGCCGGGGCCGGTACGCAGTCCCGTGTACCAGCTTACGTCCGGACAGATCGCCTGCCGGTGGGGAAGATCCACCAGATATGTAAGACGCGACATGTACACGCATCCACCGCCATGCCGCTCCTTGTAGAGATGCAGGCTGAAGATGATGTTGCCGGCCGCGATCGCCGGACCGCCAGCCGAAGGCCCGATAACCAGCATCTCGCCGTTGACGATCTCCGCCTTGTGCTTGGTCCGGCGCAGGTCGCCGACGGTCGCTGGCCGGCCCAGCGGCACGACCTTGATCTCACCCGGCTCCCAGAGCCAGTTGTCGTCCTCGATCACCTCCAGCACCGACACCTCGGCGGTATCCATCAGCGGAACAACTGGTCCACCTCGAAACGCCACCCGGGTACGGCGGGCTCCGCGTCCGCGATCTCGCCGCGGTGGAAGACGGTTGGGTTCTCCGGATCGTGCGCGTGGTAGACGCGAATCCAGCCCTCGCGCAGCACATCTACATCCCACACCACCAGCGTGCCCGCGGCGAAGTAATGGCCGCGCTTCAGCCTCATTTTGCGCTCGGCAGTGGGACCATAGTCACCGTTACTGCGGATCTCCACGGCCAGAGCAGGGGCGCCACGCACGATCTCGTTGTCCTGCACGCGGCCGACGAACCATGCAACGTCCGGATGAAACGCCTGCGTGCGCGGCGTCTCCATGACGAACGTGACGCTCTCACTGATCGCGAAGCCGCCGCCGTGCGTCTGCGCATGAATGTGCAGACTGAGCCGGATGGTGAACGCGGCGTTTCCGGGACCGAACTGTGTCCCGGTCATCGGAACGATCTCGCCGTCGATGAGTTCAGCGGGGCCTTCGAACTCCCAGAGATCCTCAAGCGTCGCCTCACGGCCCAGGGGTGCGATGTTCATCGGTGCTCCTGTTGGTTGGCGCGAGGTATCATTGGGCGGCGACCCTTGGCGCGCGCCGTAAGGTTACAGAGTAAACAGCCAAAGCGGAAGGGGTGGACGCACACATCAGGTCTTCCCGCAGACCCGCGTCCACGAACGCACCCTGCCCACACGTTAATGAGGCACACTCCCAAAAGAGAAGGGCGGCGGAATCGATTCCGCCGCCCTTCGTCTGTCTTCAGTCCGCGGCGATGCGCTCGGGCTCCTGTTGCTGCGCCGCCTTTTCCTGCAGCGCCCGCCACATGCGCGGGGGCGAGAAGGGGAGCGCGTCCATCCGCACGCCCACGGCGTCGTAGATGGCGTTGGCGATGGCGGGGATGGAGGGGTGCAGCGGACCCTCGCCGGCCTCCTTGGCGCCGTATGGGCCCTCGGGGTCGATCGATTCCACGATCAGCGACCGCAGTTCCGGCGTGTCGAGCGAGGTGGGGATGCGGTAGTCCAGCAGCGACGGGGCGTTGTGCAGCCCCGCGCGGCCGTGGTCCGCGTCCTCGAAGATGTGCTGCTCCATCAGCGCCTCGGCGAACCCCATGTACGCCGAGCCCTCCATCTGCCCCTCGACGATGGCGGGGTTCAGCGCGCGGCCGCAGTCGTGCGCCACCCAGATGCGCTGTACCTCCACGAACCCCGTCTCGGGGTCCACCTCAACCTCGGCCACGTGCGCCGTGAACGAGTACGCCGGCGACGCGCCGATCGTCCCGCCGCGGTACTCGCCGTGTACGTCGCGCGGCGTGTTGTAGCTGCCCACGGAGCCCAGCGTCCCGTGCTTGGCCTCCGCCAGGTTGAACGCCTCCACGATGGAGATGCTGCGCCCCGTGTCGTGCCCGTCCATCGCCCGGCCGCCGGCCAGGAGCACGCGGTTGGCCGGGATCCCCCACTCCGCGCCCACGGCGTCCTGCACCAGCGCCTTGAGCTTGCGCGCCGCGTCCACGCAGGCGTTCCCCAGCATGAAGGTGACGCGCGACGAGTAGGCGCCCAGGTCCACCGGCGTGAAGTCCGTGTCCGAAGGCAGCACCCGCACGTAGTCCAGCGGCACCCCCAGCTCCTCGCAGACGATGTAGGCCACCAGCGAGGTCGATCCCTGCCCGATGTCGGACGCGCCGCTGAACACGGCCACGCGCCCGGAGCGGTCCACCTGCAGCTGCACGGCGGACTGCGGCATCCGGTTGGGATAGATGGGGTAATTCGTCCCGCTGATGTAGCACGAGCCGGCGACGCCCAGGCCGCGGCCGTACCCCATCTTCCCCCGCCGCTCCTTCCACCCGCTGGCGCGCTCCACGGCGTCCAGGCACTCCATGAAGCCGTTGGAGGTCACCCGCAGCTCGTTGACCGTCCGCCGGAAGCTGCCCATGAAGTTGCGGCGCCGCAGCTCGATCGGGTCCAGGTTCAGCCGCTCGGCCAGCTTGTCGAGCGTGACCTCGAAGGCGAAGCGCGGCTGCACGCTGCCGTGCCCGCGCTTGGGGCCGCAGGGCGGCTTGTTCGTGAACACGCGCGTGCTGTCGAAGCGGTAGGCCGGGAAGTGGCACGGCCCGCACAGCAGCTGGCCGGCGTAGTACGTGGTCACGAGCCCGAAGCTGCTGTAGCTGCCGCCGTCGATGAGGATCTTCGAATCGACCGCCGTGATGCGCCCGTCGCGGTCGCAGCCGGTGCGGAAGCGCATCGACATCGGGTGC
>DASQBH010000275.1:0-3454 GCA_035635315.1 Longimicrobium sp. | reverse complement strand
TTGGAGAGGACGAAGGAGAGGTTGTAGCGCGCCTCCGCGTGGTCCGGATCGCTTTCGACGGCGCGGACGAAGGCGTTGCGCGCCTCCTCGTACCGCCGGGTCTCCATCAGCACCGCGCCGATGCCGTTCCACGCCGCCGCGGCCTGGGGATTCGCGCGGAGCGCGGCGCGGTAGGCGTCCAGCGCGGCGCCGTGGCGGCCGCGGCGCAGGTACATCAGCCCGCGGTTGCACCAGGCGTCGGTGAACCCCGCGCGGAGCGTGACGGCCTCGCGGAACGATGCTTCGGCCCCGTCCGGGTCGCCGCGATGGAGGCGGACGACGCCCAGGTTGTTCCACGCCAGCGAGTACGCCGGGTCCATCTCCAGCGCGCGGCGGTAGCTGGTCTCGGCGTCGTTGATGGAACCCGACTGATGGAGGCAGACGCCGCGCTCGTTCCACAGCTTGGGGCTGCGCTCGTCCTCGGCCAGCAGGCGGTCGTAGAGGTCCAGCGCCTGCCCCGCCTTGCCCTGGAGGAGGTAGACCTCCGCCATGGACTGGCGGGTGAGCCCGGGCTCTTCGCCGGACTCCAGCGCGCGGGTGAACTCGCGCAGCGCCTCTTCGTACAGCCCCTTCTGGCGGAACGCGATCCCCAGGTTGTAGTGCGCCAGCACCTCGCCGGCGGCCACCTCGGGACGGCGGACGCGGCCGCCCACCAGCTCCTGGTAGCGCGCGGACGAGTAGCGGTCCAGCGACAGGTTGGTCTGCGCCTTGGCGTAGTTGGGGTTCAGCTGCGTGGCCCGGCGGCTGCTGGCGCCGGCGCGCTCCATGTCGCCCATGTCGCCGTAGACGAACGCGAGGACGTAGTGGGCGTCGGCCAGGTCGGGGTTCAGCTCGATGGCGCGCGAAAGCTCCCGCAGCGCCTCCTCGTTCAGGCCGCGGTTGTAGTACAGCTCGCCCAGGGAGAAGTGGAGCACGGCGCTGTCGGGGTCCATCCGCAGCGCCTGGTTGAACCACTCCATGGCCGCCTCGAAGTGCCCGCCCGCCTTTTCGGCCTGCCCCAGCTGGATGAGCGTGGTCAGATCGTCCTGGTCGGTGGCCAGGACGCGGCGAAGCTCGGCGACCGCGCCCGCGCTGTCGCCGGTGTTCAGGTACGCCTGGGCCAGCCGCCGCCGGGCATCCGCGTCGGTGGGATCTTCGCGCAGCCGCTCGCGCAGCTCGCTGATGAGCCGGTCGTAGAAGCCGGTGTTGAAGTAGGCGATCTCCAGGTTGCGCTGGGCAACCTGCATCTTGGGGTCGATGGCCAGCGCCCGCTGGAACTGGGCGATGGCCTCCTCGTACATCCCCTTGTTGAAGTACAGGACGCCCAGGTTGTTGTGCGCGCCCGCGTCGGCCGCGTCGATGCGCTGGGCGAAGCCGCGGAGGATGCGGAGGTCCCGCTCCGAGTGGGGCGGCCGGGCGGCCGCTTCGGGGGCGGCGGGTTCCGTCACTTCAGGCCAGACGGATGGATTGCAGGATGATCTGCAGCGACTCCACGTCGGGAAGCAGAAGGAACTGCCCCATCACCTTGTCCTCGGCGTCCATCTGGAACTCCGTCTGGATGCAGAACACCACGTCGCGCTCGTGCCCGAAGTTGGTGTACGCCGTGGTCATCACCGCCCCGCACAGGTCGATCACCAGCGAGGGGACGGAGGGAAGGAGCATGAGCCCCATGAAGTCGCTGATGGCGTTCATGTAGGCGGCGCTCAGGATGTTGCCGGCCTCCTTGATGGCGCTCTGCTCCAGCTCGCCAAAGACGTGCGCGCTGCCCTTGGGCCTGTGCAGCAGCATCTCGGCCAGGCGCATGGCGGCGGGGCGCGGAAAGATGAGCAGCGTGCGCCCGGTAAGGTCGCCCAGCATGTGCATGAGCACGGCGGCCACCACCTCGTCGGCGTTGCCGATGACCTCGGGCACCTCCTCCAGCGGCACCACCTGCAGCCGGGGGACGTTGATCATGATGCGGGTGTTGGTCATCTGCGACAGCGCCGTGGCGGCGTGCCCCGCGCCCATGTTGGACACCTCGCGCAAGCCGTCCAGCTGCACCGCCTGCAGGTCCCGCAAGTCGATCGTCATCGGACGTTGGTTCCGTGGATCAAGTTCAAGTGCCGCTGCAGAGTCCTGCCGTTACTCAATTGCCCTCCACCCGAAAACCGACAGGTGACTTCCTGAGGGAGGCGCCGCACCATGCCTTCTGATACTCAGGACCATGGCGCCGACCGAAGGATCTCGCCAGCCCCCGCGCAGGCCTCGGCCCCTGCGCGCCGAACCGGCCTGCCGCCGCACCGCCCGCGGGAGCGAATGAATTCGCCGCTGCGACTGCGCAAAGTCCACCTTCGTGGACTCGGCGGCCCGACCTTGTACGGCGTTCCAGGCACCTGCGCGTCCGCAACCGGGCGACAGGTCCGGGCCCCGCGCGCCATTCTCGCCCCTTGCCGTCGGAGGCGAGATCCTTCGGTCGCCGCCCTGCCATCTGCCTTCAGAAGGACCCGCACGGCGGCTCCCTCAGGAAGTCAGCGTTTGGTGAGGCGGACGATCCCCCTCAGACCCCGAGCGCGGCGGCGCCCAGAAGGCTGCCGGCGTCAAGGATGAGCGCGGGGCGGCCGTCGGAAAGGATGGTGGCGCCGCTGAACAGGCGCAGCGTGTCGGCCGTGGCGTCGAACGCCTTGACCACGATCTCCTGCTGCCCCAGCAGCGCATCCACCTCCAGCCCCACCCGCTGCTCGCCCACCTCCAGGATCACCGCCGCGCGCTTTCCTTCCGGCCGCACGCCGTTGCTGCTGAGCAGCTTGCGCAGCGAGTGCAGCGGAATCACCTCGTCGCGCAGGTAGGCCACCGGGCGCCCCTTGACCGCGCCGATCTCCTCCGGCTGCAGGTGCACCGTCTCGCCCACGTGCGTCAGCGGCAGCGCGTACGTCTCGCCGCTCTGGCGGACCAGCAGGGCGCGGACGATGGCCAGCGTCTGCGGCAGCTGCAGCGTCATCGACGTGCCCTGCCCCGGCTGGCTGGCGATCTCCAGCATCCCGCCCAGCGCGCGGACCCGGGTGGCGACCACGTCCAGCCCCACGCCGCGCCCGGACACGTCCGTCACCGTCTCCGCGGTGCTGAAGCCGGGACGGGTGATGAGGCGCGCCACGTCGTCGTCGCTCATCCCCCGCGCCTCTTCGGCGGTCACCAGCCCGTTGGCCAGCGCCTTGGCCAGCACCTTCTCGCGCTGGATGCCGCGGCCGTCGTCTTCCACGCGGATGACGATGCGGCTGCGCTCGCGGGCGGCGGAAAGGCGCAGCGTCCCCGTCTCGGGCTTGCCGGCCGCGCGGCGCTCCGCGGGCGACTCGATGCCGTGGTCCAGCGAGTTGCGCAGCAGGTGCACCAGCGGGTCGCCGATCTCGTCGAGCATGGAGCGGTCCAGCTCGATCTCCTTGCCCTCGATCACGAAGTCCAC
>DASQBH010000274.1:0-2488 GCA_035635315.1 Longimicrobium sp. | reverse complement strand
ACCGTCGAGCGGATGCTCGGCCACCTGGAGCGGGTGCTGGAGCAGGTCGCCGCCGATGCGGAGGTGCGCGTCTCGCGCCTGGCGCTCGCCGGGCCGGAGGAGCGTGCCCGGGTCGTCGTGGAGTGGAACGCCACCGACGCGGGGTACCCCGCCGGCGCGTGCGTCCACGACCTGTTCCGCGCGCAGGCGGCGCGGACGCCGGAGGCCGTCGCGCTCTCCTGGCGCGGCGAGCGGCTGACGTACGCGCAGCTGGAGGCGCGTGCGAACCGGCTGGCGAACGCGCTGCGGCGCCGCGGCGCGGGGCCGGAGGTGCGCGTGGGCATCTGCCTGCCGCGCACGCCGGACCTCGTCGCGTCGATGCTCGGCGTGCTGGGCGCGGGCGCGGCGTACGTGCCGCTGGATCCCGCGTATCCGCGCGAGCGGCTTGGCTACATGCTGGAAGACGCCGCGGTCACGCTCGTCATCACCGAGTCGAGCCTGGCGGATCGGCTGCCGGAGAGCGCGGCCATGCTCCTGCTGGATCGCGAACGCGATGCGCTGGCAGCGGAGCCGGACACGGTCATCGAGAGCGGCGTCGTCCCCGAGAACCTGTCGCACGTCATCTTCACCTCGGGATCGACCGGCCGGCCGAAGGGGGTGATGATCCGCCACGCCTCCGTGGTGGTCCTGCTGCACTGGCTGCGGGAGAACGTCAGCGACGAGGAGCGCTCGTCGGTGCTCTTCTCCACGTCCATCAACTTCGACGTCAGTGTCGCCGAGGTCTTCGGCACGCTCGCCTGGGGCGGAAAGCTGGTGATCGCCGAGAACGCGCTGGAGCTGGCGACGCTGGACGAGGAGGTGGTGCACGCCAGCATGGTGCCGAGCGCGGCGGCGGAGCTGCTGCGCAGCGGCGGCATCCCGGCGAGCGTGAAGACGCTGAACCTGGGCGGCGAGGCGCTGCCGAACGCGCTGGCGCAGGGGCTGTACGCGCTGGAGACGGTGGAGAAGGTCGGCAACCTCTACGGTCCGACCGAGGACACCACCTACTCCACGTACTACGTCGTTCCGCGCGGCGCGGACCAGGTCCTGGTGGGCACGCCGGTGGCGAACACGCGGGCGTACGTCCTGGACACGCACCTCCAGCCCGTGGCGGCCGGTGTGGTCGGCGAGCTCTATCTCGCGGGCGACGGCCTGTCGCGCGGGTACGCGAACCATCCCGCGATGACGGCGGAGCGCTTCCTCCCCTGCCCGTTCGGCGCGCCGGGAGCGCGGATGTACCGGGTGATGGACCGCGTGCGCTGGAAGGAAGTGCGAAAGTGCGAAAGTGCGGAAGTGCGAAAGTGGGACGGGGATGATGATTTGCGTGAGGAATCCCTTACTCTCGCACTCTCGCACTCTCGCACTTTCGCACTGGAATACCTGGGCCGCACCGACTTCCAGGTGAAGGTGCGCGGCTTCCGCATCGAGCTGGGCGAGATCGAGGCGCGGCTCGCGGAGCACCCCGGCGTTCGCGCCCCGGTCGTCCTGGCGCGCGAGGACGCGCCCGGCGACCGGCGGCTGGTCGCGTACTACCTGGCGGACGAGCCGGTCGCCGTAGACGCGCTGAAGTCGCACCTCGCCGAGCGCCTCCCGGGGTACATGGTGCCGGCGGCGTACGTGTGGATGGAGGAGTATCCACGGACGCCCAACGGGAAGACCGACCGCAGGGCGCTCCCCGCCCCGGAGGGCGACGCGTACGCGGCCCGGGAGTACGAGGCTCCGGTGGGCGAGACGGAGCAGGCGGTGGCCGCGATCTGGGCCGAGGTGCTCGGCGCCGGGCAGGTGGGCCGCGGGGACAACTTCTTCGAGTTGGGCGGGCACTCGCTGCTCGCGGTGCGCGTCGTCTCGCGGGTGCGGCAGGCGCTGCGCGTGGAGGCCCTGCCGGGCGACCTGTTCGAGCGGCCGGTGCTGGCGGACTTCGCGCGCGCGCTGAAGACCGCCGCACGTGCCGAGGGGACGGCGATCACGCCGGTGGAGCGCTCCGGACCGCTCCCGCTCTCCTTTGCGCAGGAGCGGCTCTGGTTCCTGCACCAGATGGAGCCGGAGGGCACCGGCTACAACATGTCCTGGCCGAGCCGGCTGCGGGGGCGCCTCGACGCGGGCGCCCTGGAGCAGGCGCTGGACGGGCTGGTGCGCCGCCACGAGTCGCTGCGCACCACGTTCCGCCCGGTGGAGCAGGGCGCCGTGCAGATCGTCCATCCGCCCGCGCCCGCGCGCCTGCCCGTGCTGGACCTCACCGGGCTCGCGCCGCAGGCCCGCGAGGACGAGGCGGGCCGGCTGGCGCGGGAGGACGCGGAGCGCCCCTTCGACCTGGAGCGCGGTCCGCTGCTCCGCGCGACGCTGGTGCGCCTCTCCGACGAGGAGCACGTGCTGCTGCTGACCATGCACCACATCGTCAGCGACGGCTGGAGCATGGGCGTGCTCTTTCGCGAGCTGTTCACCCTCTACGAATCGCTCTCGCTCCCGTCCG
>DASQBH010000273.1:0-2629 GCA_035635315.1 Longimicrobium sp. | reverse complement strand
GCTCGGGACTCATGAGGCTTGTGTCTGACGGGGGGGCGTCCGCCGCGGGTGGCGGACAAAAGAAAGCGGCCCGTGATCACCTCACGGGCCGCCCTGCCGGTGTGCCTGCGCCGTCTCTCCTACCGGCGTGAGCGCTCCCGGCCGCGGCCCGCGAGGCGGGTCGTGGTCGCGATGGTGGACATGGTCACGCAAACCGTCGCGTTTCGGTAGGTTTCCATCGTACTCACGTCGTGGGTCCAGGTCAAGCAAAAGTTCACGGCTGATCCACAATCGCACAGGGAGCACCACACGGCAAGGCCATTCATTGAGAGATGTTCGGAAGATGGCGCGTTGAGGACTGATCCGGGGGTGGCGTTGACACCGGGACCGGTATCACGCAATATTCAACTAAAAGGTTGAATGATAGAGACGCAGGGGATGATGCACTCCACCCTGGACGACACGCTGGCGGCGCTGGCGGACCCCACGCGGCGCGCGATCCTGCAGCGGCTGTCCGCCGGCGACGCGCGGGTGACGGAGCTGGCGGAGCCGTTCGCCATGTCGCTGAACGCGGTCAGCAAGCACATCCGCATGCTGGAGCGGGCGCGGCTGGTGCGGCGGCGGCGGGCGGGGCGGGAGCACATCCTCTCGCTGCACCCCGCCGCGCTGGACGAGGCGGCCGCCTGGATCAACACGCAGCGCGCCGCCTGGACCGCCCGGCTCGACGCCCTGGACGCCCTGCTGCGGGCGGAGGACGCGGCCGCATCCACCCCCAACCCGGAGCCCTCCCCATGACCGATGCCACGCAGCCGCCCCTGGTAGTGCGCGTCACCCGCCGCTTCGCCGCTTCCGCGGAGCGCGTGTTCGACGCGTTCCTGGACCCGGAAAAGGCCGGCCGCTTCATGTTCGCCACCGCCACGGGGCAGATGGTGCGCGCGGAGACCGATCCGCGGGTGGGCGGCCGCTACCTGTTCGTGGACCGCCGGCCGGAGGGGGACGCGGAGCACTTCGGGGAGTACCTGGAGATCGACCGTCCGCGGCGCCTGGCCTTCAGCTTTTCGGTGGACCGCGAGTCGAATGAGGCCGACCGCGTGGCCATCGACATCATCCCCCTGGAGACGGGGTGCGAGCTGACGCTGACGCACGAGATGAAGCCCGAGTGGGCCGAGTACGCCGACCGCACCGAGCAGGGCTGGACGGGGATCGTCGACGGCCTGGCCCGCGTGCTGGGCGAGTAACGGAACTGTGGACCGGGCACCCTCACTCCGCCCCTCGACGCCCTGTGCGTGAAAACCTGCCTCATACCAGATTTCGAAATTCAGTGTGCAGTCGCGCCGCCATCTGTCATTTCGAAGGAGGCGCCGCGTGGAGCCCTCTTCCCAAGCCACAGGTCGGCGCCGGCTGAGAAACCTACTCGCGGATGCTCGTACCCATTCGTCGATCCGCGGGCCCGCGGAACGCTCCTCTTCCCCGCACAGCGAACTCCGGAATCGGTATCATGATCATACCAACTCCGGCAAAAGACTTTGCACGCAGAGTAGCAGAGAGGCAGAGTAGCAGAGAGTTTCGTTCTGCTGCTCTGCCCCTCCGCTGCTCTGCGTGAGTGCTTTTTGTCTTTGCGGATCCGGTATCAGGTCCTGGATGCACATGGAATCAGCATGAACGGTATGAAATGACAGGACGCCCTCCGCTCTCCCGCACCAAAAGAATGCGGGCGGCTCCTGCGGCGTAGCCGTGGAAGCCGCCCCGACCCCGGGTACGCCGCGCCGCCCGGTTGGCGCTTTCGCGCTTTCCGGCACCCCGTGCAGGGTGCTCGTCCTCGGCCGGCACTCGTGGAAATCTCCCGGCCGCCCCGCCGCGGACCGCCCCCTGGCCGCCGCACACGTTTCGCCCTGGCGCCCCTTCCCCGTCCTCGGCCGTGTCGCCCCGGCCGGTAAGGGCCGGGTGGCGTGCCGGGTGTCGGCGGGGTCCATGCGAATGTGGTGGCCGGGGCGGGTGCCGCCGGGCCGGTGCGCGTGGCCCGTGCCCGTGCGTGGCGGCGAAAGACCCTACGCCCTCCCCGATTCGGAACCCGTCCGGCGGCGCCCTCCCCGGCCGTGCCTCCGTTCCGCCGCCGGTGCCCTTCGCGTTTCCGCGCGTTCCGCACCTGCCCCGAGGGGAAGGGGGCGCCACGTACTCCGCTGGGGTCCTTGAGGCCTCCCTTTGGCCGTACCGGCTTGGGACGTGCGCCGTCCCGGAGCCGTCCCCCGGTGCCCGTTGCCGTGGTGGCACGAGGCCCCGCGGTCGAGTCCGGTAGGAACACCGTCTGGAATCCGCTGATCTGCCCAACCACTGCCTGCGCCGTGCGCCGCCCGCAGGCGCGGAGAGCGCGCCGGCCTCACACCATCACACAGGCTGCTGCTGCAGGCCGAGGTAGTTTCGCGCGGCGCGCACCCACGGCGTCACGAGGGCCGCCGTCACCTGGGCGACGCGCTTGCGGCCGGTGCGCAGCACCTGCGCGTTGAAGGCGGGCGCCAGCTCGGCCGGGTCGCGCGAGGCCAGGTCGGCCAGGCTGCGCACCCCGATCTCGTACAGCACGCCCGCGATGCGTCCGCTGACGTCGCGGATGGTGAGCAGCTGCGCGTGCGCCAGCCACTCGTCCACCCGGTAC
>DASQBH010000272.1:0-5390 GCA_035635315.1 Longimicrobium sp. | reverse complement strand
CCGGCGCGGGGAGCGCCGGCGTGGATGGCGCGCGTGGAGGGCCCGCCGGAGGAATGCTGCATCTGCGAATCTACTCCTGCAGGAACGCGGAAAGCGGCGACACGCTTCCGTCCACGTGCACCGCCGCCACCCGCTTGAGGTAGAAGTGGGCCAGCACCGCCGTCACCGACTCGCGGGCCAGCCCCGTGTCGTCCGCCAGCTCCGCGCGCGACGCGCGGCCGCGGCGCACCAGCGCGTCCCACACCGTGCGCTGCGCGGGATCCGTCACCCCCAGCAGCGCCGGCTCCTCGCCGTCCGTCACGGCGACGAGCAGGAGCTCGTGGCGCTCCAGCACGGCCTCGATGGCCTCGGCGTGGTGCTCGTGCAGGTTGCGGACGATGAAGAACGCCTCGGCCGGCCGCTCGTCGCCCAGGTAGCGCAGCAGCAGCTTGGCCACGATCTCGTCGGCGCACGAGTAGTCCAGCACCCGCACCTGGCCAAAGTCCAGGATGGAGAGCGTGACCTGCGGCGCGCCCTCCATCTCGGCGATCTGGCTCTCCACGCCGGTACGGATGGCCCGCCCCGTGGGGCGGGTCACCAGGTTGCTGAAGAGCGAGGTCACCGAGCGGCGGCCGACGTGGCTCAGGTCGATGGGTAGCGGAGCGACCTTCCGCCCGTGCAGCATGGCGTCAGGCCGCGTCGCCCTCGTTTACCGTCACCTTCTCCATTTTGTCACCAACCGCCAGCTTGAAGATCACGTCCCGACCTTCCGTCACCTTGCCGAACACGGTGTGCATGCCATTCAGGTGCCGCGTGTTGGCCTCGCTGAGCACGATGAAGAACTGGCTGCCGCCCGTGTCCTTGCCGGCGTGCGCCATGGACAGCGCGCCCACCTCGTGCTTGTGCGGGTTGCCCTGCGTCTCGCACTTGATCTCCCACCCGGGCCCGCCGTCCCCCACGTCCGGGTGGTTGAGCCCCGACGCCTGCTTGGTGATGGGGTCGCCGCCCTGCACCACGAAGTCCGGGATCACGCGATGGAAGATGATGCCGTCGTAGAAGCCGCTCTTCACCAGCTTCTCGAAGTTGGCCACCGTCCCCGGCGCCTCGTTGGGGTACAGCTCGGCGGTGAAGGTGCCCTTGTTGGTCTGGAAGGTTACGGTCGACATGTTCGGTCGTTCAGGAGTGCGAAAGTGCGAAAGTGCGTGAGTGCGTGAGTGCGTGCGCGAACGCGGGTCACTCCCGCACTTACGCACTTCCGCACTCACGCACTGTCTTCTTCAGCGTCGGACGTTGCCGCTCCGTGCGCCGGGCCTGGTCGGCGGCGGCTCCGGTGGCGGGGCCGGGGTGCGCGCGGGGAGCACGATCAGGATCTGCGCGCCGGGAAAGGGCGCCAGCTCCGTGGTCATCGGCTCGCCGTCGTCCCACTCGGGAACGTCGCTGATGCGCGCGGTGCCGCTGCGGATGGCGATCTTGCCCCCCCAGCGCCCCACGCGGCGGCGGATCTGCTTGAGCCCCTGCCCGCGGCCGGGATCGCGAAAGCGCGTAACGCCGTGGATGAACGCCGCCTCCAGCGCCGTAGCGTCGCCCCAGCGGTCGCCAAAGCGGCCCGCGTGCTCGCGCTCCAGCGATCCCCGGAATCCCACGCCCAGGTCGATGACGGCGATCACCACCACCCGCTTGTCCACGCGGCGCCACCGCTTGTACGTCTGGATCCCCACCCACCCCGGCGCGTCGGCGTGCTCCACGATGTTCTGCGACACCTCGCTCAGCAGCATGCTGAACGCCATGGCGTCCGCGGGCGAGTAGCCCAGCTGGTCGCTGAACAGCTTGCTGATGCGGTGCTCGTTCAGCTCCTCGATCACCCCGTGCACGTCGTCGGGCGAGCCCACGACGGTGATGGGAAGGAGGACGCTGCTCTCCCCCGCGCGCGACCGCGGGGCGTCGTGCATCTCAAAGACGCCCTCCGCCGCCGCGACGAAGCCCATCCGCGTAAAGTAGCTGGCCACCTCGGCCGCCTGCGGAAACTGCAGGATGGGCGGCACCCCGTCTCGCGTAAAGTGCACGCCCAGCGCCAGCAGCCCCGTCATCCCGTACGGGTCGGCGAAACGCACGTGCCGCGCGTCGAACAGCAGGCGCTCGTCGCCGGCGGCGTTCGCCTCCGCGACCAGCGCGTCGAACGCGTCGGAGTCCAGCGTGGGGGGAACGGCGACTACGCGGGTCATCGGGCTCGGCAAAGGGGCGTGTGCATGGGGCAACTTAGCATGCCGCGCGCGGGGGAGAAAGTGCGGACGGTCAGTGCGAAAGTGCGAGAGTGCGAGAGTGCGAGAGTGCGAGAGTGCGAGAGTGCGGGAGTGGAACGGCAGGCCTCACCCGCGGGGGCCCTCACCCGCTCGCTCAGGCTCGCACCCTCTCCCGCAAGCGGGAGAGGGTATAAACGTCGCGAATGCCTGCGGCGCGTTTCCGCGGGTGGGAGCCGGTTGGCGAGCCACACTCGCCACGCGCGCAGGCCGGGCTGACCCAGGCAGGTGAAGCCCCGCCGGGCGAGCTCCGCAAGCCCAGGGCGGCGCTTGTGGCCTTTTTAGCCACGGGTTTCAACCCCGTGGCGGTTCGCCGGTGGGCTCGGACGCCAGGTGTGCGTACAGATCCGTCGCGCCGCGGACGCCCATCTTGGAGCCCGCGAGGCGGTGGGCGCGGCGGATGGCGTCTTCCAGCGGCAGGCCGGCAAGCAGCGAGGAGAAGAAGGTGACGCCCCACACGTCCCCGGCGCCGGTGGGGTCGCCAAGGCGGTGGCCGTGTTCGGGGAGCACGGCGCCATGACGGACCTGGCCCCCGTCCGCCGTCCAGCGCGGCCACTCCAGCGGATCGCCGGGAAATCCCTCGCGCACGACGTACGATGCGCCGTGGCCGCCCTGCGTCACCAGCGCCAGGCCGGCGCCGTGCGCCAGCAGCCGCTCCGCGCGCGTGGGAACGGGGGCGAGCGCGTCGCCGGCGAGCATCTCCAGCTCGTCCTCGTTCAGCTGGATGGCGTGAAAGCAGGCGGCCCAGCGCTCCCACTCCGGCAGGCTGCGCATCTGGCGGACGCCGGCACCGGGACAGCCCAGAAAGAGCGAGTGCAGGTCCGCGTAGATGGGGCCTGCGAACGACGCGCGCAGCCGCTCCGCCGTATCCAGCTCCATCTCGAAGCCGGAGAGAAAGTTGACGTACAGCGCGTCGATCCCCGCCAGCCGCGGCGCCAGCTCGTCCCACGTCCACGCGTTCACGCCGCCGGTAAGCCGCTCGCCGCGCCGCTGCTCGTCCGTGTAGCGAAGCTCCACGCGGTTGTTCGCCTCGGGGACGACGAGCACGCCCGGCACCGGATCGACGCCCGGCAGCCCCTCCATGAACCGCCGCGCCTCGTCCGCCAGGTCCGCGCCCACCTTGACGATGGGGACGATCTCCCACCCCTCCGCCCGTGCCGCGGCGGCGGCCGCCAGCGAGTACGCCACCCCGCCCCACGTCTCGAACGGCCGCCCCGCCCGCACGTCTTCCAGGGTCCAGATGGTGTCCCAGACGAACGTGCCGACGACGCCTAACTTCATGAGTGCGAAAGTGCGAAAGTGCGAGAGTGCGAGAGTGCGAAAGTGCGAGAGTGCGAGAGTGCGAGAGTGCGAGAGTGCGAGAGTGCGAGAGTGCGAGAGTGGGGGCCCTCACCCGCTCGCTTAGGCTCGCACCCTCTCCCGCAAGCGGGAGAGGGTATAAACGTCACAAATGCCTGCGGTGCGTTTCCGCGGGTGAGGCCGATTCGCACGCACTTAACCCGCCATGCGCGCAGGCTCGGGCCGACCGGAGCGGGTGAAGCCCCTTTTGCGAGGAACGAGCAAAGACGGGGCTTATGGCCTTTCTAGCCGCGGGCTTTAACCCGTGGTGGCGATGCGCGCGGCACCCGCCCCAACCCCTCAACCTACCGGAGCAAGCAGCTCCAGGATCTCCTCCAGCTCCGTGCGCAGCGAGCGCACGAAGGAGCGCTCCAGCGCGCGCGAGGCCAGCTCTGCCGCGGCGCCTTCCTGGCGCAGCTCGTCGATGCGCTTGCGGGCGCCTTCCAGCGTGTAGCGCTCGTCGTGCACCAGGTGGCGGATCAGGGCGATCAGCTCCAGGTCGCGGGCGCGGTACACGCGGTTGCCCGAGCGGTTCTTGGGCGGCGACAGCGCAGGGAACTGCGTCTCCCAGTACCGCAGCACGTGCGGCTTTACATCGAACAGCGCGCACACCTCGCCGATCGAATAGAACTCCCGCTGCGGCCGCTTCATGGGTGGTTGCCTCCTGCACGATGGCGTCGCGGCGAGTCCAACCCGGAACCCCCTGCCTCGCGGCGCCCGAGAGAAGATCCTTCGGTCGCGCACAATCCCAGGCGTGAGAAGAAGGTGCGTCGCGTGCGCTCCCTCAGGATGACAGATTGCGGCCGCTTCATCCCCTCCCTCCTATGACGGGCCGTCGAGCGCGGGGTTGTTGTCCGCGAAGGCGGACAGTGTGACGTTGTTGCCGCGAATTCATTCGCTCCGGACGAAGGCCTGTGACATCCTCACCCATCCCGAATCACTCTCGCACTTTCGCACTTTCGCACTCTCGCACTTTCGCACTCTCGCACTCCCTCACCCCTGCTCCGGCTTGGGCTCGCGCATCATCAGCTGCTCGATGGCGTCGCGGGCGCTCAGCCCCTCGAACAGCAGCGCGTACACCGCGTCGACGATCGGCATCTCCACCCCCGTGCGGCGGGCCAGGTCGCGGGTGCTGCGGGCCGTGCGCACGCCCTCCGCCACCATCACCATCCCGCCCAGGATGTCGTCCAGCGACCGCCCCTTCCCCAGCTCCACGCCGACGGTGCGGTTGCGGCTCAGCCCGCCCATCGAGGTCAGGATCAGGTCGCCGATCCCGGCCAGCCCGGCCAGCGTGCGCGGGTCCGCGCCCAGCGCCGCCCCCAGCCGCATGATCTCCGCGAGCCCGCGGGTAATGAGCGCCGCCTGCGTGTTGTAGCCGTAACCGAGTCCCTCGACGACGCCCGCCGCGATGGCGATTACGTTCTTTACCGAGCCGCCCAGCTCCACCCCGCGCACGTCGGCGCTGGTGTAGACGCGAAAGTACGGCGTCTGAAAGGCGGCCTGCGCGCGCACCGCCGCCTCCGCGTCCTCCGACGCCATCGTCACCGCCGTCGGGTAGCGCAGCCCCACCTCGCGCGCGAAGCTGGGTCCGCTCAGAAAGCACGCGGAGCGGCTGATGTCGGCCGGAAGCACGTCCGCCAGCACGCCGTCCATCGTCTTGAGCGACTCGTTCTCGATCCCCTTGCTGGCGCTCACCACCAGCGCCCCCGGCCGGATGTGCGGGGCCGCGCCGCCCATCACCCGCCGCACCACGTGCGAGGGCGAGACCGAGACGAC
>DASQBH010000271.1:0-13008 GCA_035635315.1 Longimicrobium sp. | reverse complement strand
GGTCATGGCGGCTGCTCCCGCCATGAGGAGACGCACGTGCCATCCAGACGATACCGCGCCCTGGCGTGGAGCCTTGCGCTCGCCCTGCTGGCGTACACGACTCCCGCCGCTTCGCAGGCGCCCGAGCCGCGGCGCGTCACGCTTGCCGACGCACTCGCCGCCGCCGAGCGGGAGAGCCCCGACCTGCGGCTCGCCGCACAGGGCGTCGCGGCCGCGCGCGCCCGCGCCATCACCGCCGGCACCCGCCCCAACCCCACGCTGGGGCTGGACCGCGAGCAGCTCGGCGGCGACGACAGCTACCACGAAACCGTGCTCTTCGTGGCGCAGACGCTCGACCTCTCGGGCCAGCGCGGCGCCCGGCGGGAGGCTGCCCGCCTCGATGTAACCGCGGCCGAGCTGCGGCTGGATGCCGAGCGCGCCCGCGTCCGCTCCGACGTGCTCCGCGCCTACCTGCGCGCCGCCGCCGCCGAGTCCCGGCTCGGGGTGCTCGGAGAGACCGCCACGCTCTTCAGGGACGCCTCGCGCGCCGGAGAGACGCGCTTCCGCGAGGGCGACATCTCGCGCTACGAGCTGGAGCGCCTGCAGGTGGAGGCGGCCCGCTATGAGACGCTCCTCTCCGAGGCGCAGCTGGAGGTGCGCTCCGCCGGGCGGGAACTGACCATGCTGGCGGCGCTCGACCCCGCCGCGCCGGACACGCTCCTCCTCCCCGCGGACACGCTGGGCGCCGTGACCCTCCGGGCCGCCACGCTCGCCGCCGACACGGCGCTGGCCCTGGCGCTCCGCCGCGCCGACGTGCGCGCCGCGGAGGCCGACGTGGAGACCGCGCGTGCCGTGATCGACCTGCGGCGCCGGGCGCGCCGCCCCGATCCGACGGTGAGCGCGGGTGTGAAGGAGCAGGCGGGCGGGCTGTACGGCGCCGTCCTGGGCGTATCGGTCCCGCTCCCGGTCTCCGACCGCGGCCAGGGCCCGCTGGCGGAGGCGGAGGCGGCGCTGGCGCAGGCGGAGGCGCGCCTGGCGCTCGCCCGCCGCGCCGCCACGGCCGAAGTGCGGCGCGCGCTGGACCGCCGCGCCTCGCTGGCCGAGCGGCTCGCCCTGCGAGAAGGGCTCATCCAGCGCACCGGCAGCCTGCTCCGCGCCGCGCAGGTGGCGTACGCGGAGGGCGAGACGGGGCTGCTGGAGCTGCTGGACGCCGCCGAGAGCTACCGCGCGGCCCGCGAGGGCGCCGACGCGCTGCTTGCCGATTACTTGACCAGCGTGGCCGACCTGGAGCGCGCCACCGGAGGAGCCGATCGATGACCCGAGTACACGTCCGCCGCACCCTGGCGCTCGCCCTGGGCGCGATCGCGCTCGCCGCGTGCGGGAAGGATGAGCCCGCCGAGGAGCGGGAGCACCCGAGCGTGGTGGTCACCCAGTGGACCGACTCCACGGAGCTGTTCCTGGAGTACCCGCACCTCCTGGCCGGTAAGGCGACGGGCAACTGGGCGATCCACCTGACCAACCGGAAGGACTTCAAGCCGATCACCGCCGGGACGCTCACCGTGCGCTTCCTGCGCGGCGGCACGGTGGCGAAGGAGTTCACCCTCCAGACTCCGGCCCGCAACGGCATCTACCTGCTCGATCCCGTGATCCCGGAGGCCGGTGCCTACCAGGTGCAGCTCGCGCTGCGAAGCCCGCAGGTGAGCAGCGTCCACACGCTACCGGACGTGCGCGTGTGGGCGAGCGAAGAGCAGCTTCCGGCGGGTGAGGAAGAGGAAGTGCCCGGCGGCATCTCCTTCCTCAAGGAGCAGGCGTGGGTGATCGACTTCGCGATGGAGCCGGCCACCGAGCGCGACGTGGCCCGCTCAGTGTCCGCCCCGGCGGAGATCGCGCCGGTGGACGGCGCGCAGGTACAGGTCTCCGCCCCGACGAGCGGGATCGCCGTGGCCGAGGCCAACCGCGGCGCACCGTCCGTCGGGAGCCAGGTGCGCGCCGGGCAGGTCATGGCCGTCCTCTCCCCCACCTCGGAGGAGGGCGGATACGCCCGGATCCGCGAGAACGTGGCCCGGCTGGAGCGCGAGGTCGCCCGCAGCCAGCGACTCTTCGACGCCGGCGCCATCCCGGCGAAGCGGCTGGAGGAAGCACGCCACGAGCTCTCGGTGGCGCGCGCCGAGGCGCGGGCGATGGGCGGCGGCCCCGACGCGGACTACCGCTTCCGCGTGCGCGCGCCGATCTCCGGCTACGTCACCGAGCGCGGCTTCATCCCCGGGGGACGCGTGGACGCCGGCGCGCCCCTCTTCACCATCGTGGACCCGAGCACCGTCTGGCTGCGGGTGCGGCTCCCGGCCGCCGACGCATCGCGCCTCCCGTCCGACGCGCGCGCCACCTTCACCGTGGAGGGCGACGCCCGGGCGCACACCGCCTCGCGTCTCGTCTCGGTGGGAAGCTCGGTGGACCCGCAGACCCGCACCGTTCCCGTGGTCTTCGCCGTGGACAACTCCGGCGGCGCGCTCCGCATCGGGCAGTTCGGCCGGGCGTCGCTCCCGGTCGGCGGCACCACGCGCGGGGTGGCGATCCCCACCGGCGCCATCCTGGACGACAACGGCATCCCCGTGGCCTACGTGCAGGTGAGCGGCGAGACCTTCCAGCAGCGGCGCCTGCGCCTGGGCGAGAGCGACGGGAGCGTGACGGAGGTGCTGGAGGGGATCAGGCCAGGCGAGATGGTGGTCACCCGTGGCGCCTACCAGGTGCGCCTCGCCTCCATGTCCAGTACGCCCATGTCGGGCGGCCACGCGCACTAAAGGGGCGGCCATGCTCGACGCAGTGATCCGCTGGTCGATCCGCAACCGGCTGCTGGTCGCCATCGCCTCCGCGCTCCTGCTCCTGGCGGGGGTGTGGACCGCGGTGCGCATGCCGGTGGACGTCTTCCCGGACCTGACGGCGCCCACCGTCACGGTGCTCACCGAGGCGCACGGGATGGCGCCGGAAGAAGTGGAGACGCTGGTCACCTTCCCGGTCGAGACCGCGGTGAACGGCTCCACGGGCGTCCGCCGCGTGCGCTCCGCCACCAGTCAGGGCATCTCCATCGTCTTCGTGGAGTTCGAGTGGGGGACCGACATCTTCCAGGCTCGGCAGATCGTGGCCGAGAAGCTCCAGTTGGTCGCCGCCTCCCTCCCCGACGGGGTGCCGCCCCCGGTGCTCGCCCCCGTCTCCTCGATCATGGGCGAGATCATGATCGTAGGCGTCACGGGTGACGCCCGCGTCTCGCCGATGGAGGTGCGCGCGGTGGCCGACTGGACCGTGCGCCGCCGCCTGCTGGCCGTGCCCGGCGTCTCGCAGGTCGTCCCCATCGGCGGCGAGGTGAAGCAGTACCAGGTGCTGGTCTCTCCGGACCGGCTGAGCGCCTACGGCGTGACGCTGCTGGACGTGCTCCACGCGGCCGAGGGGGCGAACGTGAACGCCTCCGGCGGCGTGTACATGGACCGGGGGCAGGAGTACGTGATCCGCGGCGTGGGCCGCGCGCAGAACGTCGCCGACATCGGGGCCACCGTGGTGGCCGTCCGCAGCGGCACGCCCGTGCTGATCCGCGACGTGGCGCAGGTGCGGGTGGGGCCGTCCGAGAAGCTGGGCGACGGCTCCATCGACGCCAAGCCGGCCGTTGTCATGTCGGTGATGAAGCAGCCGGCCGTCAACACGCTGGAGCTCACGCGCCGGATCGACTCCACCCTGGACGAGATCCAGGCGACGCTCCCGGCCGGGGTGAAGATCAACAAGGGCGTCTTCCGCCAGGCGACGTTCATCCGCACGGCGGTCGACAACGTGATGCACGCGCTTCGCGACGGGGCGATCCTCGTCGTCGTGATCCTCTTCCTCTTCCTGTGGAGCGCGCGCACCACCTTCATCTCGGTGCTGGCGATCCCGCTCTCCCTGGTGGTGGCGGTCTTCGCGCTGCGCTGGCTGGGGATCACCATCAACACCATGACGCTGGGCGGGATGGCCATCGCCATCGGCGCGCTGGTGGACGACGCAGTGATCGACGTGGAGAACGTCTTCCGGCGCCTGCGCGAGAACCGCCGGCTCCCGCCCGGGGCGCGCCGCCCGGCGGCCGAGGTGATCTTCACCGCGTCGAAGGAGATCCGGGCGAGCATCACTACGGCCACGCTCATCATCTGCATCGTCTTCGTCCCGCTCTTCTTCCTCTCCGGGGTGGAGGGGCGGATGCTGAAGCCGCTGGGGATCGCCTACATCGTCTCCATCCTGGCCTCGCTGGCGGTGGCGCTCACGCTCACCCCGGCGCTCTGCATGTACCTGCTCCCGCGCGCGAAGGGGCTGGAGGCCGAGCACGAGCCGCGGGTGCCGCGCACGCTCAAGGCGTGGTACGGGCGGGTGCTCGCGCCGGCGCTCCGGCGGCCGCGGCTGCTGGTGGGCGGGGCGGCGCTCGCCGTGGCGGCCGCGGTGGCGATGGTGCCGTTCCTGGGACGCGCGTTCCTGCCGGAGTTCCAGGAGGGGTCGCTGGTGATCAGCGCGCTGACCGTCCCGGGGACCTCGCTGGATGAGTCGGACGCCATCGGGCGGCGCATCGAGCAGATCCTGCTGGAGCACCCCGCGGTGCGGGCCACCGCCCGGCGCACCGGGCGCGCCGAGCTGGACGAGCACGCGCAGGGGGTGAACGCGGCCGAGATCGACGTGCGGCTCGACCTCTCCCGGCACTCGCTGGAGGAGACGGTGGACGAGCTGCGGGCGAAGCTGGGGATGGTCCCGGGAACGCAGATCACCATCGGCCAGCCGCTGGGGCACCGCATCGACCACATGCTCTCCGGCACGCGCGCGAGCATCGCCATCAAGCTCTTCGGGCCCGACCTGTACGAGCTGCGCCGGCTGGGCGAGGAGATCAAGCGGGTGGCGAAACGGGTGGAGGGGACGGCGGACGTGGCGGTGGAGCAGCAGGCGGACGTGCCGCAGGCCAGGATCGCCATGAACCGCGACGCGATGGCCCGCTACGGCGTGACCCCGGAGTACCTGGCCGAGGCCATCGACGTGGCGTTCGCGGGCGAAGTGGCGAGCCAGGTGCTGGAAGGGCAGCAGAGCTACGACCTGGTGGTGCGCTTCGACTCCACCGCGCGCGGGAGCCTGGACCGGATCGCGCAGGCGCGCTTCGACACGCCGGTGGGAGTGCAGGTGCCGCTCTCGGCGCTGGCCGAGGTGCGGAACGACCGCGGGCCGAACGGGATCAGCCGCGAGAACGTGCAGCGCAAGATCGTCGTGCAGTCCAACGTGAGCGGGCGGGACGTGGGGAGCGTGGTGGAGGAGATCCGCGACGGCGTCGCCGCCCGCGTGCGGGTGCCGCAGGGCTACTCGGTGGAGTACGGCGGACAGTTCGAGTCGGCGGGCGAGGCCACGCGCACCATCGGCGTCCTCTCGCTCCTGTCGCTCGCGGCGATCTTCCTCCTCCTCTTCATGGAGTTCCGCTCGCTGCGGCAGACGCTGCTGGTGATGGTGAACCTCCCGCTCGCGCTGGTGGGCGGCATCTTCGCCGTGGTGCTCTCGGGCGGGGTGATGAACGTCGCTACGCTGGTGGGATTCATCACCCTGTTCGGAATCGCGGTCCGCAACGGAATCCTGCTCGTCTCGCACTACAACCACCTGCTCGCCGAGGGGGTGCCGCTGCAGGAGGCGGTCTTCCGCGGCAGCATGGAGCGGCTGAACCCGGTGCTGATGACGGCGCTCTCCGCCGGCCTCGCGCTGATCCCGCTGGCGCTCGCCGGCGGCGAGCCGGGGAACGAGATCCAGAGCCCGATGGCGATCGTGGTGCTGGGCGGGCTCCTGTCCGCCGTCGCGCTCAACATGCTGGTCGTGCCCGCGCTCTTCCTTCGCTACGGGGCCGAGCGGCGGACCCCGGACTCGAACGCCGTCCCAGCCGCGGAGCCCGCGCCGGCGCTGGAGGGCGTCCGGTGAGCCGGCGCCTGCCGCCCCGGGGGCACCGATGAACGATGCGCGGGCGGCCGACGCTCCCGGCGGCCTGTTCGACAACCGCGACTTCGTCCGGCTCTTCGCCGCGCAGCTCGCCTCGCTGCTGGGGAGCGGCGTCACCAGCGTGGCGCTCGCCGCCTTCGCGTACCGGCTGGCCGGCGGCAACGCCACCGTGGTGGTGGGAACCGCGCTCACGCTCCGCATCCTGGCGTTCGTGACGCTCTCGCCGATCGCGGGGGTGCTGGCGGACCGGGTGGATCGGAAGCGGATGCTGGTGGCCGCCGACCTGGCCCGCATGGCGCTGCTCGGCGTCTTCCCCTTCGTGACGGAGGTGTGGCACGTGTACGTGCTCATCTTCGCCATCAATGCCGTCACCGCGTTCTTCACCCCCGCCTTCGAGGCGTCGATCCCCGAGGTGGTAGGACCTCGCCTGTACACCCGCGCGGTCTCGCTCTCGCGCGTGGCCGTGGACCTGGAGTCCGCGGGCGGCCCGCTGGTGGCGGGGGTGCTGATCGCGGTCGTGGGAGTGCAGTGGACCTTCTGGTTCGACGGCCTCACCTACCTCGTGTCCGCGCTCCTGGTGCTCGGCGCGCGCGTGCCTCGCTCGCCGAAGCCGCAGGGACCCTTTCCCTGGCGGGAGTTCGTCCCGCAGGTGACGCACGGGACGCGTGTGCTCCTGCGGGAGCCCGCGCTGCGGCAGGCGCTGGTCCTGCACTTCGCGGAGGCCGCGGCGGGCGCGGTGGTGATCGTCACCACCGTGGTCTACGTGCATGACGTGCTGGGGCGCGGAGACGCGGCGTTCGCGGGGACGATGGCCGCGGTGGGCGCCGGGTCCTCCCTGGCGGCCCTGGCGCTCGCGCGATGGGCGGAGGGCGCCCGGCGGGGCGCCGTCGGCTCGCTGGACGAGCACCTGCGCTACCACCGCTGGGCGGAGCGCACGATGCTGCTGGGCGGGGCGGCGCTCGCGGGCGCGCTCCTGCCCGGGCTGCTGCTTCCGGGGCTGTGGGTGCTGGTCCTGCTGTGGACGCTGAACGGAGCCGGGCAGGCGATGGTCGCGATCCCGTCGGTAGGTCTTCTGGCCGAGCACACGGAGCCCGACGAGCGTGGCCGGGCATACGCGGCGCACTTCGCGCTCACGCACCTGTTCTGGCTCTTCACCTACCCGGCGGCGGGCTACCTGGCCCGGGCGGTGGGAACGCCCTGGACCTTCACGGCCTCGGGGATCTTTTGCGCTGGGCTGATGCTGTGCGCGGCGGCCATGCGCGGGGCGCACCGGCCCCACGAACTCCAGGAAGCTTGAGTGAGCAGCGGAATGAAGCGATAGCGCCGCGACCCGTATCGGATGCTCAGCAGGCGAGTTCGATGAATGCCTTCGGAACGCGCTCCCGTCAGGTGCGCGCGCTGCGGCGCCGCTCGAACCTTGACTGCCCGTCCATCACACCCTCGATCGCCAGTACCAGGTCGGCGGGGATACAGGGCTTCGTGACAAAGGCGTCGCACCCGCTCTCCTCCGCACTTGCGAGCATGGATTTCTCCGCGTGCGCGGTCAGCACGATCACGGGGATCGCCGCGGTTCGCGAGTCGGCCTTGAGCCGCTTCGTGGCCTCGAGGCCGTCAAGCTTCGGCAGACTCACGTCCATTACCACCACCGACGGTAGCCGGGAGCGGGTCGCTTCCATGCCTTCGAGCCCGTCTCGGGCACTCAGGACCACGAAGCCCAGGTGCCGGAGATAGTCCCCGTACATGGCATGGCAGTCCTCGTCGTCGTCGACGAGCAGGACCGTTCGGACGTCTGCCGGAGTCATTCGGTGGGGATCCCATAGGAGGGGTAATTCCACAGTGAAGTTAGCTTCGTACGGCAGCGAATCATAGCCACCGGCGATCCGCCGCGCCGGGCACCGGGTAGAGTGGGGCTGACCGTGCGTCACTCCGCAGGTGGCCGAGGAAGCGTGGGCCTTGACCCCGTACCACGGTACGGGGTGTAGCTTGGATGAACATGGAGGCAGGATGGCCGTCCTGACGATCGGCGAGCTGGCGAAACGCGCGGGCGTGGGGGTGGAGACGGTGCGCTTCTACGAGCGGGAGGGGCTCATTCCCCCGCCGCCGCGGACCGGGTCCGGGTACCGGCAGTACCCGCCGGAGACCGTCGCGCGGCTCCGCTTCATCCAGCGCGCAAAGGAGCTGGGCTTCTCCCTCCGCGAGGTCGAGGAGCTGATCTCGTTGCATCTGGATCCCGAGGTCCCGTGCGCGGAGGTGCGCACGCGCGCCGAGGCGAAGATCGCCGACATCGACGCTCGGCTTCGCGACCTCGAACGGATGCGGGCGAGCCTGGCCCAGTTTGTGGACGCATGCGATGCAGGCGGCGATGGGAGCCCATGCCCGATCCTCGAGGCGCTGGCCGATGAGGCGGCCTGAGCTGCCGAGGAAGGTGGGTCTCGAAGCGCGATCCCGCTGCCATTCTTTCTGTTTGCCTGAACGGTGCTGACCATGAAACGGTTCCTCGACCTGTTCGGCTCCGCCGGTGCGGTTGCCGTGGCCGCGTGCACCCCCTGCTGTTTTCCGCTGCTCGGCGTGGTGGGGACCGCCGTGGGCCTGGGATTCCTGGAGGCGTACAGCAGCGTCTTCATGGCGCTGTTCCAGGTGATGGTGGCCGTGTCCGCCATCGGTGCCGCCATCGCGTACCGACAGCACCGTAACGGTGCGCTGCTTGCCCTGGGTCTCCTCAGCGCGGCGGCCGCGCTGGGCGGCTTCTACACCCGGCCGAACCCGGTCGTGATGTACGCCGGGATGGCCGGGCTCGTGGTGAGCGCGCTCTGGAGCACGCGTGAGCGCCGCCGCTCCCCCGCGGCATGCACGGTGGCGGCATGATGCTCCGGTCTGTCCTTACCTGCCCATACTGCGGCACCAAAGCGGAAGAGACGATGCCGGAGGACGCCTGCCAGTTCTTCTACGAGTGCGGCGGCTGCGGGAAGCTCCTCCGGCCCAAGCCGGGCGACTGCTGCGTCTTCTGCTCGTACGGCTCGGTGCCATGCCCGCCCGTGCAGGCCGAGGGCAAGAGCTGCTGTTGATCCGTCGGCAGATTCCCGTTTCGCGGGAGGGGACTTGGATCAGGCTCCGGGTAAGCGCCGCGTCGCGGCTCTCGTGGCAAGGATCTCCGGCTGGATGACCATCGCGGTCGGAGTCGTGCACGTCGCGTTCACCGCACGCGACTTCGACCACCCCTCCCTCGACGCGCTCTGGTTCGCGGGGAGCGGTCTCGCCGTGATGCTGATCGGCGCCCTGACGCTGCTCGCCGATGCGACGACGGCCGTCCGCTGGACGGCCGTCGCGGCCAACCTCGCCGGGCTTCTGCTCGCGGTCGGATTCGGGATCCTCACCGGCTTCAGCGGACCCCAGGGGCCGCTGCTGATCGCGCTGTTTCTCGCGGGAGCTGCCGCTTCCGCCGCAAATCCGACCAGGTGGAGGACTGAAGCAGCCGACGCCGAGATGCGGACGCGGCCTTAGTCCGGCGTCCCGCCCCGCCCGTCTCCATCCTGATCCTCCAGCCTCGCACGCAGGTAGTCCCGCACGGCCGTCTGACCGAAGTGCTCGGCCCAACTGATCGCCGTTCCGTTGTAGATGCGGTCCTCGATGGACAGATCGGCGCCGCGGTCGCAGAGAAGCTCCGCCATCGCCACGTCACCCTCCTGCGCCGCCGCATGAAGGGCGGCGATGCCCTCGCCGTGCTCGGGACCGCCGAACGTCGCCCGCTGGTTGACGTCGGCGCCGTGGTCCAGGAGCCAGCGCGCCACGTCCAGCCTTCGGCAGAATGCCGCCCACAGGAGCGGCGTTCCCCGGTACGGGTCCGCGTCGATCCGCGCGCCCCGCGCGACCAGCGTCCCAAGCACCTCGACGCGGCCGCTCTTGCACGCCCATACGAGCGCCTCGTCCAGGATCTCCTGGGGATCGTCGGAAGGCCGCCACACGGGGAAGCCGCTGTGCGGGCGGTAGAAGCCGCGCCCGACCGCGGCGTCGGCCTTGAGTGCGCCGTCGGGCTCGAATAGGCGCTCGATGAGATCGGCCCGGCCCAGACCCGCCGCGATGCGGAGATTGAGCGGCACGATCCCGTGCTCGGCCAGCAGGTCAGCGGCCTCACGGTGCCCCCAGAACAGCGCGACCGCCAGCGGAGTGCCGCCATCGCCGTGCGCCTCGCGATCGACCTCCGCGCCGGCGTCCACCAAGCGCCGGATGAGCTCCGGCCGGTTTGCGTAGGCGGCCTGGTGCAGGGGCGTCCACCCCCGGTCGTTCGCCAGGTTCACGTCCGACCCCCGCCCCATCAGCAGGTCGAGGATCGCAGCGGCCTGGGGCGGAAGCGGACCGCAGATCGATCCTCCCAGGCTGACGGCCAGGTTCAGCAGCGTGTTCCCGTTGGTGCCCCGCGCGCGCAGCAGGTCGGGGTGCGCGCGGACGAGCGCCTGCAACCGGGCGAAGTCCGCCTGCCGCAGGGCTTCAAACGCCCGCATGAACGGCTCGTCGGACTCTCCCCGGGCGAGCGAGGCGACCGCCGCGGCGAGTTCCGCCCAGGTGCTGAACCCGTGCTGCCGGGCGTAGACCAGCCGCGCGTCCTCGAGGTCGAAGGGGGCAGCGAGGATCGCATCGTCCGAGGCGCCGGCAAACCGCGGATGCCACTCTCGGATCTGCGCCAGCGCGCCGGGCACGCCGGCGCGGTGAGCGCTGACGAGGCCCTGCGCGCGATCCTCGTAGAAGTCGAGCTCCCGGACGAACAGCCGCGTCCGGCGGGCGTGCGCCTGCCCCTCCAGTTGCGCCTTCAGCCTGGGCCAGCTCGGGAAGCCGTGCTCGCGCGCCACGACCAGCTGCGCGTCGTGGAGCGCCCATGGGTCAGCGCGGACGGACGCCGCCGTCTGGCCGGCACAGCGAGGGTGATGGCGGGAGAACCGCTCGATCGCATCGGGCTTGCCCGCGCGGACGGCGTTCAGCAGCTCACGCGCGCGCTTCTTCTGCTGTTCGAGGTTTTGCCCAGCCGGGAGGGAGCCGACGGGGTCGCCGGTGGAAGACATAGCGCCTCCTTTTGTAACGCCTGGCGTCCGCATGACAGGCAAAAGGAGGTGCCGTGTGGTGGCAACCTGGGAGGACGAGCAGATGGGCGCAGCCCTTTCCGCGGACCGGACGCGTTCTGCGGCGCGTGGGCTGAGGTTAAGGCGAGAAGCGACGGTTCGTCAAGGACGCCGGGGGAGACTCGATGGCGCCTGACGCGGCGTGGTTGGATCGGCCGCTGGGGCCGGAACCGGCTTGGAGTCGGTTTACCAATCCACGCTACCGGAGCAGCACGCGCGCCCCGGCCAGGATCCACACCCCGAGCGCGATGAGCACGATGGGAAGAGCGACGTGGCCGTACCGTCGCAGCCGGTCACCGATCATGCGGTTCTGGACGAGGCGGTGCCCCGCGAAGCACCAGAGCGCCGTCATCACCGCGAACACGAGGGCGTACAGCGGTACCAGATGCGGGTCCCGGGCGAAGAGCGGGATGTAGACGCCAAGGTTGTCGCCGCCATTCGCCACCGTCACCCCGGCGACGGCCAGCACCTGCGAGTGGGTCCGGCGCTCCGCCCGCTCCTCCGCCCCCCGCAGGTCGATGTCGTCCGGGTCCGCCTCATCGCCAGCCCGGCGAAGGCCCCACAGCTTGCGGAGCCCGAGCGCGAGCGGGATGGCGCCCAGCATCGCCGGGTAGCCCTCCGGCACCGCGAGGGAGGCCCACGCCGCCGCCGCGCTCGCGGCGACCAGCGCCCCGATGCCGAGGAACTGGCCCAGCACCACCGAATGCGCCCTCAGGTGCCGATCGGCGAAGAAGGCGGCGAGCAGGAAGACATCGTCCACGTTCGTGGAGGCGAACACCACGACGGCGACGCCAAGGACCCCAAGCAGGTCGGTCACGCGTCTGAACTTAGCGGCGGCACACGGGCGGCTCCGAACCAAGACCCGTGCAGGTAGTCCAGCAAACGAGCGCGCAGGCAAGATGCAGGAAGGCGCGGTCCATCACCACCTCAGTCGCGAAGCGCCCGCAGTCCGTTCATCACCACCAGCAGGCTCGCGCCCATGTCCGCGAAGACGGCCATCCAGAGCGTGGCGTAGCCCAGCACCGCCAGGACCACGAACGCGGCCTTCGTGAGCAGCGCGAAGGCGATGTTGGCGCGGATGATCCCCTCCGCCTTCCGGGCGAGGCGGATCGTGGTGGCGAGCCGCTCCAGGTCGTCGGTCATCAGGGCGATGTCGGCCGTCTCCAGCGCCACGTCCGTGCCTCCGGCGCCCATCGCGACGCCCACGTCCGCGGCGGCGAGCGCCGGCGCGTCGTTCACCCCGTCGCCGACGAAGAGCACAGCGCCGTGCGCGGCCCGGAGCTCGGTCACGGCAGCGGTCTTCTGCTCCGGGAGCAACCCGGCCCGGAACTCGTCGACGCCCGCGCCGGGACCGCCGAGCGACGCCGCGACGGCGCGGGCGGTCCCCTCGTTGTCGCCGGTGAGCATCACGATCCGCCGGATCCCGGCGCCGTGCAGCGCGCGGAGCGCCCGGGACGCCTCCGGACGGACGCGGTCGGCGATGGTGATCAGGCCGATCACCTTTACTGGCGCCCCGTCCCCGTCGGCCGCCCCGACCAGGACGGCGGTGCGCCCGGCAGCGGCCTGGGCCGACAGGCGCGTGCGCAAGACGCCGTCCAGCGTGCCGGTCCCGGCGAAGAGCCGCTCGTTCCCCACGTAGACCGTCCGGCCGTCGAGCCGCGCCCGCACCCCCTTCCCCGTGATCGCCTGGAGCTCGGTCGAGGGCCGCGCCGCGAGGCCCCGCTCCTCCGCGCGCCGCAGCACCGCGCGCGCGAGCGGGTGCTGGCTCCGCGCCTCCGCGGCGGCGGCCAGGGCCAGGACCTCGTCCGGGTCCCCGCCGTCCATGGACACGACCTCGACCACCTCCGGCCGCCCTTCGGTTAGCGTGCCCGTCTTGTCGAGCGCCACCACCCGCGCGCGCCCGGCGGTCTCCAGGTGCACCCCGCCCTTGATCAGGATCCCGCGCCGC
>DASQBH010000270.1:0-2179 GCA_035635315.1 Longimicrobium sp. | reverse complement strand
CCCCCCGCGGGCGCCGGCGCCTCGCAGCTGACGCGCGCGGTGGCCACGGTCACGGTGCAGGCGATCTCGGCGCGCACCGGCTCGCCGGCGGGCGGGGGTGCGACGAGGGAGGTCGGCGTACGGTCGGTGCACGCGGACAGGACGAGCCCGAGCGCCGCAGCCAGCGCCACTCTCGCGCGAAAGCGAACTAACATCTGTTTACAGGGGAGGAAAGAGGGGAGCGGAGCGGCCAGAAGCTTGCGCCAAAACGGTTTACGAGGAAGGTAGAAGGATAAGCCCTGCACCGAGTGGCGTCAACCACCCGCCTTCGGGGCTCCCGTTGCGGTCTTGGGTCCGCCCGGAGCCGGATACGACCGCCGCGTTCTTCCCGGGATGCGCGAAGGGCGCCGCTTCTGTCGCGGCGCCCGTTCGTTGTCCCCAAAGCGAGCGGAGGCTCAGGCGGCGGCGCCCATCCCCTCGGCCACCGGCTGGGCGGGGCGGCGGAGCTTCTGCGCCAGGTCGGCGATCAGCAGCTGCGTAAAGGCCAGCGGCACCAGGCGTCCGGCATCCCCCTCGTCCCCCTGGTACATGCCGAAGCTGGCGGAGGCGTAGGTGTCGGGAAACCGCTCCTGCCCCCACGCGTCCACCACCGCCTCCGGAAGGGTGCTGTCGATGCGGACGATCACCTCGCCGCCCTCGGCGTCCTCCACGCTTCCGTGCTCGCCCAGCCGCGCGGCGATGCCGTTGGTGCGCACCGCGTCGGCCGCGGCGCGGCGCAGGGTGAGGGTGGTGCGCACCGCGGTGTCGGGCGCGTCCCACTCCGGCACCTCGTAGCGGACCACCAGGTCGGCGCGGTCGGCCTGCGGCAGCACGTAGATCTTGGAGTCCACCAGGTGCCGCGCGATGCTCTTGAGCACCTCGGCTTCGCTGTAGCCGCGCGACTTGGTGTCGCGGCGCAGCTTCCAGCGAAACAGCAGCTCGGGCTCGGGATACAGGAACGCGGCCAGGTCGTACGCGGCGCGCAGCTCCTCGGTGGGAAAGCCCAGCAGCCCGCGCACGATCACCACCTCCTCCGGGTACAGCACCCGCAGGGGGCCAAAGGTGCCGTCGGTGTGGTCGTAGCTGCGGTTGCGCACGGGCCGGCCGGCGCGCAGCAGGTTCAGGTGCTCCTGCACCAGCGACAGGTTGTGCACCATGGGGTTCAGCGCCGTGAGCCCCAGCTCCTGCCGCTCCGCGCGCGAGTAGCGGTGGTAGTCGTCCAGCTCCAGCGTGGTCACCCGCTCGGGGCCGATCAGCTCGCGCACGCCGCGCGCGACGGTGCTCTTGCCGCTCCCCGAATCGCCGATGATCCCCAGGACGAAGGGAAGGTGGCGCGGCGCGTCGCCCTGCTCGTCAGACATGCAGGCGGTTCCCGGACATGAAGGGTCCTCCGGATGATCGAGGGTGAGCGTACATCATAGCGGGCTGGGGTGCGGCGCGCGAGAGCGGTGAGAAGTGCGAAAGTGCGAGAGTGCGGAAGTGCGAAAGTGAACGGCCCGTTCGGGGCGGTCACCGTGCTTCCGGTGTCACCAGGCACACGGTTGGATGCGCGGCGGGGGCGGATGGATGCGTCGGGGTTGTGCCGGCGCGCGCAAGGCGGCATCGTCCGGCCCTGGCAGAGCCGGCTGGGATGATCCCGAAGCGACCCGCGCCGGCACCGTACCGTCCGCCTGCGGGGTGATCCGCCGGCCGAACGGAGCGAATGAATTCGCGGCAACAACGTCACACAGTCCGCCTGCGCGGACTCGGCGGCCCGGCCGCGTGCGGCGTCCCGGGCACCTGCGCGTCCGCAACCGGGGCACGGGGTAGGGCGATCCGAGCAGCGCTCCGGCCCACCTTGTCCCGGGCGGTTGAAACCGCAGCTACAACATCACAAAGTCCGCCTGCGCGGACTCGGCGGCCCGGCGGCATGCAGCGTCCGAAGCACCTGCGCGTCCGCAACGGAACTGCACCGCAAGCGTTCGTGACGTTTATACCCTCTCCCGCTTGCGGGAGAGGGTGCGAGCCTGAGCGAGCGGGTGAGGGCCCCAGCCGGCGCAGACGGCAGTACGCACTTTCGCACTCTCGCACTCTCGCACTCTCGCACTTTCGCACTCTCGCACTCTCGCACTCCCTTTCCATGTCCTCCTACTGCGACGCCGCGCCCGGGCACCCGTTCCAC
>DASQBH010000269.1:0-2357 GCA_035635315.1 Longimicrobium sp. | reverse complement strand
TGCACGCCGACGGCAACGCCACCTGCGACCCCGACGGCAACCCGGACCCGATCGCCCACCGCTAACCCTCGCGGCGCCGGCCGCCTGAGCGCGGCCGGCGGACGACGGATCGGATCGATGAAAGAGGCCGGAGCTCCCCCACGGGGCTCCGGCCTGTTTTGCATCCAACCGCGAGGAAGCGGGATCGCGCGGATGATACGAATCCTGAAAAGAATTGGCATACGGAGCAACGGAGCAACGGAGAGGGAGCATGATCTCCGTTCCTCCGTTGCTCCGTATGAAACCCGATCTTTTTGCGGATCTGGTATGAGACGGAGGCGTGATTGCTTCGCCGCGTCCTCTCCCCGGGATGGGGGAGGGAAGCTAAGGTGATGGGGAATACATGTTTACAGCCGCACCGGGATGATGCGGTGAACCAGAACGGTGCACCTGGAGGCGGTGCTCTGGCGAGGGCCGCTCTCACCTGAATAGTCTGCATCTCGTTGAATCATAAGGATCTGCATCATGTTCATGGACACATTTGTATACGGCGTGCCGATTGCTTGGATGGAGACCGCCTCACGGGCAGGACCAATCCCCGCCCGCCGCGCGCCCCTCGATGCTCCCTCAGCGCGCACAGTTCCCCCACCCCCTGGAACCGGAGAGTAGATCATGCAGCATTCCCGAGTTTCCGCAGTGCTCGCCCTGGCGGCGCTGGCGGCGTGCTCCGACGGCAGCGTAAACCCGGCGCAGGCGCCCACCGAGGCGGAGCTGGTGCCGCTGGCCACCGCGCGCGCCGTCGAAGAGGTGGTGCCCGGCGAGGTGCTGGTGAAGATGCGCCCCGGCGCTGGCGGCGTGGAGGAGCTCGCCGTTCGCCATGGCGCCGTGCTGGCCCGCATGGGTCACCGCAACGCGTTCGGCGTGCTGCGGGTGGGCGTCGGCGGCGAGCGCGCGCTGGCGGCGCGGCTGTCCGAGGACGCCCGCGTGGAGTACGCCGAGCCCAACTACCTGCGCCAGCCCGACGCCATCGATCCGCGGCTGTGGGCGTTCTTCAACCCCGGCGGGCTGACCATCAAGTTCAGCAGCGGCTCCAGCAAGGGGCAGGTGGTGAACTCCAGCATCTCCATCGCCGACGCGGACGAGGACAACATCGAGGCGTACGCGGCCGGCGGCGGCGCGGTGGTCATCGGCAGCATCGACACGGGCGTGAACCTGAACCACACCGAGTTCCTGCCGGGCCAGCTGATCGCCGGCCGCGACTGGTACAGCAACGACAACAACCCCACCGACGACAACGACCACGGCACGCACACCACCGGCACCATGGCCGGCCGCACGGTGGGCCTGGCCGGCGTGTCGGGCGCGGGTGCCAACGTCAAGGTGTACGTGCAGCGCGTCTGCGGCCGCAACGGCTGCCCCACCTCGGCCATCGCCAGCGCCATCCGCGCGGCGGCGGACTACCCGGGCATGGTGGCGATGAACCTGTCGCTGGGCGGCTCGTCCATCTCGCAGGCCGAGCGTGACGCCATCACCTACGCCACCAGCAAGAACGTGCTGGTGATCGCCTCGGCCGGCAACGGCAACACGGGCACCGTGAGCTGCCCCGCCTGCGACCCGGGCGCCATCTCCGTGGCCGCCACCGGCTGGCGCGACCAGCGCGCCTACTACAGCAACTGGGGCCCGGGGCTCGACATCGCGGCGCCCGGCGGCGAGCTGTACAGCAACACCACCTCCGAGCAGGGCATCTACAGCTCCGTCCGCAACGGCTACGGCTACATGCAGGGCACGTCCATGGCGGCCCCGCAGGTTACCGGCGCGGCCGGGATCGTGGCCTCCAAGACCGGCCTGCGCGGCGCCGCGCTCCGCAGCCGCCTGGAGAGCACCACCGACGACATCGGCGCGGCCGGCTACGACAACATCTTCGGCAACGGCCGCCTGAACGCCTACCGCGCCGTCACCGGCACGTCGCTGCCGGCCGGGCTGTAGGGCTGAACGACTCGGAGGCGGCCCCCGGGCATTGGGGGCCGCCTCCGAGTCCGCCCCCATCCGGGCCGGCACCACCGGCCCACCTTCCCCCAAAACCCCTGGGGGAAGGTTGATGAACGGCGGGGTTCGTGGCGTTTCGGCGGGCTTCGAGTCCGCCCCCATCCGGGCCGGCACCACCGGCCCACCTTCCCCCAAAAAACCCTGGGGGAAGGTTGATGATCGGCAGAGTCCGCGGTGATGCGGTGAGAAACTTCGGATCCGCATGTAGTTGAAGCCCCGTTCGGCGAGCGCAAGCGAGCCGAGACGGGGCTTCTGGCCTTTCTAGCCGCGGGCTTTAGCCCGTGGTTCCTGGCGGCGCGCGCCGTCCGTGGGTTTCGGGGCGCATCGTCCAT
>DASQBH010000268.1:0-2146 GCA_035635315.1 Longimicrobium sp. | reverse complement strand
GTAGAAGCTGCGCGCGTAGGCCAGCGGCCGCTTTGCCGTCCACAGCCGCAGCAGGTATTCCACGGTGAACAGGATGGTGAAAAACCACTCCGCGGCGTACAGCTGCCGTCCGTACCGCGCGGAGATGGAGGCCACGCTGTCCAGCATCACCACCAGCACGCTGAGCAGGATGGCCGCGATCACCACCACGTCGAACGCGCGCTCGGCGGGCTCGTCGTGCTGATAGATGGTATCGTGCAGCCGCTCGCGGAGGGGTCGCATGCCGTTTTCTGGATGCGTGCGGCGTCAGCCGGCGAGGTACCGCGGGGGGATGGGGTTGTCCGCGCGCTCGGAGTCCCAGAACACGTTCACCACCCACCAGCGCGTGCCGTCGTGGTACAGCTGGATGCTGTTGATGCCGCGCGCGAACGGCTCCGCGTCGTCCGGCGTGCGGCGGGAGTCGTAGGTGCTCCACACGTGCGCGATGCACCCGAACCGCTCCACGCGCATGGCGACCTGCACCTCGTGAAAGTCCATCGGCTCCACCAGCGGCGCCGTGGTGCGGATGAACGTCTCGATGTCCATCACGTCCGGCGGATGCCCGCCCTGGCCGTGGTGGATGGCGCGGTTGGTGGGGATCATCCGCGCGCCGGGAAGGAAGAGCGTGCGGAACCGCTCCCAGTCCCGCGGCTGCCCCGCCGGCCCCGAGACCGTGGCGTACAGGGTCGTGAGCGTATCTTCCAGCGATTGCAACTCGGCGTCTGTATGGGTGCTGTCCACGGGCGTCAGGGTGCGGGAGTGATGCGGAGGGAGTCGAGGCCCAGGTGAATGAGATAGGCGCGCTCTTC
Source organism: Longimicrobium sp. (assembly GCA_035635315.1). GTDB lineage: Bacteria > Gemmatimonadota > Gemmatimonadetes > Longimicrobiales > Longimicrobiaceae > Longimicrobium. The sequence goes on along the minus strand of DASQBH010000268.1, from coordinate 1,319 downwards.
ACGGACGAGGTGGCGCGTGTACCGGAACACGTGCCGGGGATAGTTCGCCACAACCACGCGCAAGCGCGCATCCTGGCCGCGATTCGCCATCACCCGTGCGCCGGTGATCTCGCCCACCTCACCCAGATCGAACACGACCTGATCCCCCGCCACGCCCTCCTCGGCGACCGCGAGGAAGTAGCGGTGCGTGCAGATCATGTGCGTATCTTCCACGCACTTGCCCTCCTCCGCGACGGCATACAGCCGCGGGATCAGGTACGGACTATCGTCGAGATCGCTGATCGGGACCTCCTGCCCGTCGTTCAGCAGCAGGACGAGCATCGAATCCGCCACGGGCCGCGCCGAAAGCGCCGTCTGTGCGGAACCGGCAGCCGGCGGAAGGACAGCGAGCAGCAGAACCAGGAGGATGCGCATGGGTGCCGATGATCGTGCAGGATGGGAATTCAGTCAGCGCGCAAATGGGCAACCCGGCGGATGAGCGTCTCCCAATCCGCCTCCGTCTGCGACGTCCTCCACCAGCGGCCGGCGCGGCTCCCGGCCCACCACCGCGAAAGCCGGCCGCTGCGCGCCAGGTACGCGGGGATGCGCTCGCGCAGCCAGTCGCGCCCGAACCCCGCCCACTCCCCCGCGACGATCTTCAGGTTGCGGTGGACGCCCGGCGCCACCTCGTACAGGTAGATATCGCGCAGCTCATCCACCGAAAACGGCGACGCCGCCAGCTCCCGCGCGATCCCCTCCAGCATCGGCCCATCGATCACGGTATCCAGGAACAGGTCCGCGATCGCATCCCACACCGGCAGCCGCGCCTCGATCTCCGCCTCCGACAGCGTCCGCCGCGTCACCCGTTCACCCCAGCAGCCCCACCGCCTTCCACACACGCTCCATCGTCGGCTCCGCCACCGCGCGGGCGCGGCGGGCGCCCTCGGCCAGGACCTCATCCACGTAGCCGGGCTTCGCCAGGATCTCGTCGCGGCGGGTGCGCATGGGGGCGTAGTACTCCCAGATCGCCTCGAACAGCCGCTGCTTGAAGTGCCCGTAGCCCACGCCGCCCGCGCGGAACTCGTCCTTCATCTGCTGCACCTGCTCCGCCGACGCGAACAGCCGGTACAGGTCGATGATGGTGGAGCCGTCCGGGTCCTTGGGTGCCGTCTCCGGAGTGCTGTCGGTGACGATCTTCATCACCCGCTTACGGAGCGCCTTTTCCTCCATGAAGATGTCGATGGTGTTGCCGTAGCTCTTGCTCATCTTGCGCGCGTCCAGCCCCGGCACCACCGCCACGTCCTCGCTGATCTTGGCGTCGGGCAGCTTGAGCGTGCCCT
>DASQBH010000267.1:0-2830 GCA_035635315.1 Longimicrobium sp. | reverse complement strand
ATGGCGGACGAGGCCACGGGGCGCGTCTACGGCGTCTTCGGCCCGTTCTGGGCGCTGCTGGCGGGTTCGCTGGCGGGCGTGGCGGTCGGCGCGATCACGGCGGCGTTCACGGGGCCCGCGGCCGCGCGGCGCATCGCCGAGGCCTCGGCGACGGGGCCGGCGGCCAACGTGCTGGCGGGGATCTCCGCCGGCTTTCAGTCGTCCGTCCCCGCGCTGCTGGTGGTGTGCGGGGCCATCGGCGTGTCGTACGCGTTCTCCGGGCTGTACGGGATCGCCGTCTCGGCGGTGGGGATGCTGGCGACGGTGGGGATCACCATGACGGTGGGCGCCTTCAGCCCCATCGCCGACAACGCCGGCGGCATCGTGCAGCTGGGCCACCTGGGTCCCGACGCGCGGCGGGTGACGGACACGCTGCACACGGCGGGCAAGGAGTCCGGCTCCGTCATCACCTCCTTCTCCATCTGCTCCGCGGCGCTGACGGCCATCGCGCTGTACGCGGCGTACGCGTCGTGGGTGGGGCTGGAGGGGATCAACCTCATCAACCCCGTCGTCGTCATCGGCTTCCTGATCGGCGGCGCGATCCCCTTCGCCGTCGCCGCGCTCACCATCACCTCGGTGACCAAGGCGGCGGGGGCGGTGATCACGGAGGTGCGGCGGCAGTTCATCGACACGCCGGGGATCATGGACGGCAGCGTGGCGCCCGACTCGGCGCGGACGGTGGACGTGGCCACCCGCTACGCGCTGCGGGAGATGATCGCGCCGGGCGTGCTGGCCGTCGTGGCGCCGGTGGCGGTGGGGGCGGGGCTGGGGGTTGAGGCGCTGGGCGGGATGCTGGCGGGCGCCACGGTGACGGGGGTGCTGCTGGCGCTGTTCATGGCCAACGCGGGGAGCGCGTGGGACATGGCCAAGCAGCAGATCGAGATGTCGGCGGTGGGGGGCGGGCGTGGCGGCGACGCGCACCGCGCGGCCATCGTGGGCGACACCATCGGCGATCCGTTCAAGGACACGGCCGGCCCGTCGATGAACATCCTGATCAAGCTGATGAGCCTGGTGTCGCTGGCGCTGGTCCCCTGGCTGCTGAGCCTCCCCATCAACCGCGGCGCGGGCGACCGCCAGCCGCTGGAGCCGGAGAACCTGGAGGCGATGCTCCGCGTCGTCGCCACGCTTCTGGGCTGAGGTGCGGCGCGCCCGCCGTCTTTCCGCTCTCGCGGCCCTGGCCGCTGCGTTGGCCGCCGCGCCGGCCGGAGCCCAGGCGGGGGCTGATCTGCCGCCCGCGCTCCGCCCGCAGCCGCTGCCCCGGGAACTGACCCCGGAAGCCGCCGCCTCGCCGTCCGCCGAGCTCATGGTGCGCTCCGGGCGGCCGGTCTGGCTGCTGCCGCTGGCGGGGCTCGTGGCCGGCGCCGTCCTCTACCCCATGGTGGTGGACGGCGGCTGCGACGATACGGACTGCATGCTCTACATCCCCGAGCCGGTGACGGGCGCGATCATCGGCTTGCTGGGCGGGATCCTTGTCGAGGTGGTGCTCATGGTCATCGAGGAGGGGAACGCCGATCCGCCGGCTTCTCTTCTTCGCCCTCTCACGCCCGCCCACTGATCGTCATCGGACGCTGCGGCGAGGCACTCAGGGCCGCGATCAGAAGCGACAGACCCTGTTGTCAGGATCATTTCTCGGCTAAATTGCGTGAGTCACTGTCTCGTCCGCGTGGAGGTAAGGATGGCCAAGAAGGAGCTCCGCACAGTCAAGAAGTCTACCCAAACGGGGCGGCTCAGCCGTGATGCCGTCCGCTCTGCCGTGATCAGCGTCCGCGACGGACGTAGCTCCAGCGCGAGCAAGCTCCAGTACAGCGGCCGGACGTCCGCTACTTCGAACAAGCGTTAGCAAGCCGTAGCCATCCAATGGCGGCGGCCTCCTACGAGGATAGCGTCTTCATCAACTGTCCTTTCGACCCGGAGTATCAGGCGATATTCCGGGCGATCGCTTTTACGGTGCACGACTGCGGGTTTCTTGCCCGCTGCGCGCTCGAGGTGGATGACAGCGGCGAGGTGCGGATCGCGAAGATCAACCGCATCATCCGCGAGTGCCGGCACGGTATCCACGATATCTCACGGACAGAGCTGGACCGGGTAGAGAACCTGCCCCGGTTCAACATGCCTCTCGAACTGGGGCTCTTTCTTGGCGCGCGGGAGTTCGGAACGGGCAAGCAGAAGCAGAAGCGGGCCCTGATCCTCGACATCGAACGATACCGCTTTCAGAAGTTCTGCTCGGACATCTCGGGTCAGGACATCAAGGCCCACGAAGGAAGTGCCGACAAGGCCATTCGTGCCATCCGCAACTGGCTCGCGACCACACTCGATGGATCTGTTCTTCTCCCCTCGGCAGGAAAGGTCGTCGATCGATACAGTGCGTTCCAGGCGGATCTTCCGGGAATCTGCGCGCCCTTGCATCTGGATCCCGACGACCTGCAGTTCGTGGAGTTACGCACGCTTGTCGAAGAATGGGTGGACCAGAATCGCCCCTAGGAAGGAATGAGGGCGCAGAGGCGGTCAGCCTCTGCGCCCTCTCCTCTTGTCTGCGCGCTCTCTGCTGAAACCGCCGTTGCGGACTGCACGACAACGGGTAGGATCCGCTTCTCCATCGTACGTTGCCCCCGCCGCGTTTCTTCATATGTTTCCCGCAGGTCGTCGCATCTCTTCTCACGTGCTGCACATGAATTCAGGACGTCTTGTTCGCGCGCTGCGGTGGGCTGCCCCTGCACTGCTGCTCCCAGTCTTCTGCTCGGCGCAGCAGGGCACGCCTTCCCGCTGGCCGGAGGAGGCGGGGCTGCTTTCC
>DASQBH010000266.1:0-3786 GCA_035635315.1 Longimicrobium sp. | reverse complement strand
TCCCACGAGATCCCCGTCTCCAGCGCCAGCCCCAGCTCGTCCACGGCCTCGGCGATCTGCGTGGCGTCGCGGCCGCCGGCGCCGGACTCCAGCAGCCCCGCGGTGAGCGAGGCCAGCCCGCCGCGCTCCTCCGGCTCGGCCAGGCCGCCGGAGGGGAGCACCAGGTCCAGCGTGGCCACGGGAAAAGCGTGGTTCTCCGCCACGATCACCTGCATCCCGTTGTCCAGCGTGCGCCGCCGGACGTCGGGAAAGTGAAAGGGGCGCAGCGGCCCGGGCGCGGGCGGGCGGGAACGGTCCAGCAGGGAGTGCGTCATGCCGCCTCCGCCGCCGGGGCCGCGGCCTGCGGCACGTAGGTGAGCACCACGCGGTTGTCCGCCGTCAGGTGCTCCGCCACCAGGCGGCGCACGTCATTGGCCGTGACGGCGCGGTAGCGGTCCATCTCGGTGTTGATGAGCTCGGGCTGGTCGAAGTAGGTGGTGAGCATCGACAGCTGGTCGGCGCGCTCGCTCAGCTTCTGCAGTTCCAGCACTCGGCGCGCCTCCACGCTCACCAGGGCGCGCTCCATCTCCTCATCCGACGGCGCCTCCTCCGCCAGCCGGCCCAGCTCCTCCAGCAGCGCGGCCTCCACGGGCCCGGGGTCGTGCCCGGGGGGCACGGTGCCGCGCAGGATGAGCATGGCCGCCCCCGTGACGACGGGAAGGACGAACGCCGCCACCGCCGCGGCCACGCGGCGCTCACGCACCAGCGCCCGGTACAGCCGCGCGGACTTGCCGCCGGCCAGCAGCTCCGTCACCACGTCGGCCACGTAGTACTCCTGCGTGCCGTACGGCGGAACCCGGTACGCCACGTGGACCCGCGGCACGGCCACGGCGGCGTGCACCGTCTCGCGCACCTCGCCGCCCAGGTGCAGCGGGTGCAGCTCCGGCCGCCCGGGGAGGGGGGGAACGCCGGGCCCCCGCGGGATGGGGCCGAAGTAGCGGTCGATCAGCCGCCGCGCCTCGTCGCGGTCAAAGTCGCCGCAGAGGGTGAGCACGCCGTTGTCGGGGGCGTAGTAAGTGCGAAAGAAGTCGCGCACGTCGTCCAGCGTGGCGGCGTCCAGATCGTCCATGCTGCCGATGACGGAGTGGTGGTACGGGTGGTCGGGCGGATAGACCAGCCGCTGCAGCCGCTCGTCCCAGTCGCCGTACGGCGCGTTGTCCACGCGCTGGCGGCGCTCGTTCTTTACCACCTCGCGCTGGTTGTCGAACTTTTCCTGCGTGAGCGCGGGAAGGAAGAAGCCCAGGCGGTCGCTCTCCAGCCACAGGCCCAGCTCCAGGTGGCCGGCGGGGAGGGTGGCGTAGTAGTTGGTGCGATCGAGCCAGGTGCTGGCGTTTATGCTGCCGCCGGCGCGTTCGACGAGCGCGACGTGCTGGGTGTCGGGGACGTTCTGCGACCCCTGGAACATCATGTGCTCGAACAGGTGGGCCAGCCCGGTGCGCCCCGGCACCTCGTTTCGGCTCCCCACGTTGTACCACAGGTTCAGCGAGACGATGGGAAGGGAGTGGTCCTGCGAAAGCACCACGCGCAGGCCGTTGTCCAGCGTATATCGTTCGATCGGGATCTGCATCCGCTCCGCGTCCTCTTCCGGTTCTGCTCTGGTTTCGGCGTCTGGAACTGCTCGAACAGCGGGGTTTGGGCGTGTCCCTCCGCTGCGCTCCGGGCCGGGCTGCGCGCGCCGTAGGCAACGATACGACTGTTGCCAACGGCGCCGAGCCCCCGGCGCTCACCATCCTCGACCCATTTCCTCCATGCTCGTGCATGCGCGCCGTGTTCTCGGCCCTGCGGGCGCGCATCCCTCACGCAACTGCACGGGCGTGGCGCTCCGGCCGGCTGCGTCCCGGGCGGTTGAAACCGCGGCTACAACATCACAAAGTCCGCCTGCGCGGACTCGGCGGCCAGACCTTCTGCGGCGTCCCACGCGCCTGCGCGTCCGCAACGGGGAGCCGAGGGTTCACGACGCTTCGAAAACCATCGAACTGCGTCCGCCGGAGTGCCCTCCCCGACCCCTCCCCGCTCGTTCCTCGTGGAGAGGGGAGAATTCGATCGCGTGACGTCAAGCATCCAGCTGCGCCGGCGAGGCACTCCCTCTCCGCCTATCCACCAGGACACCGCAGGATGAGGTCACGCGCTTCGACACGCACGAGTGCCTGCACCACCCCTCCCCCGCAGTTTGGGGGAGGGGTCGCCAGCCGTCGCGAGGAACGAGCGAAAGGTCTGGCGGGGGAGAGGGCCCCCGCGTCCAAGACGCGGCCGTTCACCCGTTCACCTACAGCGCCTGCAGGAGCGCGAATGGCAGGCTGAAGCTCTCGCGGATCAGGTGCTTGCGCTCTTCCTCGCGGTTGCGCGAGATGGGGCTGGTGCGCGTGGGCGAGGTGTAGCCGCGGAATCCCACCCGCCGGGCCAGCAGCTTGAGGCGCAGCATGTGGAACGGATCGCTCACCAGCACCGCCGTCTGCATGTTTTGCCCGCGCATCAGCCGCGACACGGCGCGCATGGACTCCAGCGTCGTCATCCCCCCGCGCTCGGTGAGGATGGCCGCCGCCGGAACGCCCTGGCGAATGGCGTAGCGCCGGCTCACCACGGCCTCGCTCACCGTGTCGCCGGGGGCCTGGCCGCCGGTCATGATGAGGACGGGCGCCACGCCGCGCTCGTACAGCCGCACGGCGTGGTCCAGCCGCGCCTTGAGCACGGGGGAGGGCCGGCCGTCGTACTGGGCGGCGCCCAGGACCACGATGGCGTCGGACTTTCGCGCCTCGTTGCGGCGCCCCCACAGATGGATGGAGGCGATGGAGAGGGCCCAGCACGCGACCAGGAAGAGCCCCAGCTTTACCAGGCCGCGCACGATGCGCACGGGGAGCGGAGCGCGCTTGCGGGCGCGCGGAGGCTTCTCCACGCGCGACGGAGGCGGGGTGCCGTCCGGCGCGGGCGGCGGGCCGGCGAGCGTGTGGTCGCCGTCGGAGGGGGGCGGATGGCCGGTCACGCGCGCTGCAGCAGCCGCTCGCGCAGCAGCGAGGGTCCAAAGTCCAGGCGCAGGAACTCCTCCGCCGCCTCCGCACCCGCCTCTACCCGGTCCTCCACCTCGGAGATGAGCTCGCGGTCGCTGCTGTCCGCCGCCTGGCCGGCGCGCGCCAGCGCCTCCCAGGCGGGGTCCTCCCACCCCTCCGCCGCCATGGCCAGCGCGGCGATCAGCTGCACCTCCACGTCGTCGTCGCGCTCCTGCGCCGCCTGGTGAAGCTGCTCGGCGCCCTCTTCGCCGCGCCCGGCATCCACCAGCGCCAGTCCGAACAGGCCGCGCAGCCACGCGTCGCCCGGGGTGCGCGACAGGGCCTCTTCCAGCGCGTCCAGCCCCTCGCTTGTGCGCTTTGCAAGCAGCAGCGCCATCCCCAGCTCCGTGTGCACGGTCGGATCCTCGGGCGCCAGGCGCCGCGCCGCCTCCAGCTCGGCGATGGCGTCTTCGAACAGCCCCTCGCGCGCCAGGTACGCGCCGTACGACATGCGCGCGAAGGCGAAGTCGGGCGCGGTGAGCGCGGCCAGGCGCAGGGCGCGCTCGGCCTCGGGATCGTCCAGCGCGGAAAGCCCGCTCCCCGCGGTGGCCAGGACGAACGGGTCATCGGGCTCCATGGCCAGCGCGCGGCGAAAGAACTCGTACGCTTCGCCCTCCTCTCCCACGCGCTGCGCGGCCAGCCCGGCCCACACCAGCAGCAGCGGGTCGTCGCCCTGCTCCTCCAGCGAGACGGTGAGCAGGTC
>DASQBH010000265.1:0-3033 GCA_035635315.1 Longimicrobium sp. | reverse complement strand
GCAGGCGGTGTCGCCCGCGGGGGAGATCGACATCCCCCTGCGCGACCTGTCGCCGCTGGCGGCGGAGGAGCGCGAGGAAGCCCTGCGCGTCTTTGCCGCGGACGAGTCGGCGCGGCCGTTCGACCTGGCGAAGGATGACCTCGTCCGCATCCGCCTGGTGCGGATGGTGGAGGACGAGCACGTGCTGCTGATCTACCTGCACCACGCCGTCAGCGACGGGTGGAGCATGGCGGTGATGTACCGCGAGTTGAACGCGCTCTACGCCGCCTTCACCCGCGGCGAGCCGTCGCCGCTGGCGCCGCTGGCGGTGCAGTACGCGGACTACGCGGCGTGGCAGCGCACGCACCTGGCCGGGCCGGCGGGCGCGCGGCAGCTGGCGTGGTGGCGCGCGCGGCTGGCGGGGCTCCCCGAGGTGCTGGAGCTGCCGACGGACCGGCCGCGCCCGCCCGTGGCCCGCTACCGCGGCGCAATGACGCGGGCGGAGCTTTCCCCCGCGCTGACGAGCGCCCTGCGCGAGCTGTCGCGGCGCGAGGGGACCACGCTGTTCATGACGCTGCTGGCCGGATTCGCCGCGCTGCTGCACCGCTACACGGGCGAGGCGGACGTGGCCGTGGGCACGCCGGTGGCCGGGCGCACGCGGCCGGAGGCGGAGGCGCTCATCGGCGACTTCGTCAACACGCTGGTGCTGCGGACGGACCTGTCCGGCGCGCCCACCTTCCACGCCCTGCTGGGCCGCGTGCGCGAGGCCACGCTGGGCGCCTACGCGCACCAGGACCTCCCGTTCGAGCGGCTGGTGGACGAGCTGCGGCCGGAGCGCAGCCTGAGCCACGCCCCCCTGTTCCAGGTGATGTTCGGCCTGCAGAACGCGGGCGACATGCGGCCTCGGCTGGACGGGATCGAGGCGGAGGGGCTGGCCGTGCACGGCGGCACCACGCGCTTCGACCTGGCCTGGCAGCTGGTGGAGCGCGACGGCGGCGTGCAGGCGATGGTGGAGTACGACACCGACCTGTTCGATGCGGCCACGGTCGATCGGATGCTGGCGCACTTCCAGGCGCTGCTCGCCGCCGCCGCGGCCAATCCCGCCGCGCGCGTCGCCGACCTGCCGCTCCTCTCCGCCGCCGAGCGGGAGGATGCGATCTCTGCTTCGAATCGCACCGCCGCGCCCTACGCGGCCGACCCGATCCACCGCCTGGTCGCCGCGCAGGCGGCGCGCACGCCGGACGCCATCGCCGTCCGCGGCGCCGGTGAGGCGCTGACGTACGCGCAGCTGGACGCGGCATCCAGCCGCCTCGCCCGCCACCTGATCGGCCTCGGCGTCCGTCGCGGGGAGCGGCTGGCGATCTCGATGGAGCGCTCCCCCACCCTCCTGGTCGCCATGCTCGCGACGTGGAAGGCGGGCGCGGCGTACGTCCCCATCGACCCCGCGTATCCCGAAGAGCGCCGCGTCTACATGCTGGCGGACAGCGGCGCCGCCGTCATCCTCACCGACACCCTTTCCGTCGACGGGCTGCCGGCGAGCGATGCGCAGATCGTCACGGTCGATGCGCTGGATCTATCCGCTGAAGACGCATCCGCACTGGCGGTTTCGGTGGATGCGGACGACGTCGCGTACGTCATCTACACCTCCGGATCCACCGGCCGCCCCAAGGGGGTGATGGTGCCGCACGGGGGCGTGGCGAACTTCCTCGCCTCCATGGCAAAGGAGCCAGGGATCGCGGCGGATGACGTGCTCGTCGCCGTCACCAGCCTGTCGTTCGACATCGCCGTGCTGGAGCTGCTCCTTCCGCTCACCGCCGGCGCGCAGGTCATCGTCGCGACGCGCGAAGAGGCGACGGATGCCGCGCGGCTGGCGGCGCTGCTGGACGCGTCCGGCGCGACGGTGATGCAGGCGACGCCCGCGACCTGGCGCGCGCTGGTGCAGTCGGGGTGGACGGGCCGGCCGCAGCTCGCCGTCCTCTACGGCGGCGAGGCGCTGGCGCCGGACCTCGCGCGCGAGCTGCTGCCGCGCGGTCGGGCGCTCTGGAACCTGTACGGCCCCACGGAGACCACGATCTGGTCCGCCGCGCAGCGGGTGGAGGACGCGGAGCGCATCACGCTCGGCCGCCCCATCGCCAACACGCGGCTGTACGTGCTGGATCCGGCCGGCCAGCCCTGCCCCGCCGGCGTCCCCGGCGAGCTGTACATCGGCGGCGACGGCGTGGTGCGCGGCTATCTGCATCGCCCGGCGCTGACCGCGGAGCGCTTCGTCCCCGACGCCTTTTCGGATGTGCCCGGCGCGCGCCTGTATCGCACCGGCGACCGGGTGCGCAGGAGGGAAGTGCGAGAGTGCGAAAGTGCGGAAGTGCGAAAGTGGAACGGCGAGGAGGGACGCGAGGCTTCAGACGCGTCTACTCTCGCACTCTCGCACTCTCGCACTTTCGCACTCGAGTTCCTGGGGCGCATCGACTTCCAGGTGAAGGTGCGCGGCTTCCGCATCGAGCTGGGGGAGATCGAGGCCGCGCTGGCCGAGCACCCGGCCGTGCGCGAGTGCGTGGCCGTGGTCCGCGAAGACGGCGGCGACGCGCGCATCGTCGCCTACATCGTCCCCAACGATGCCGCGCCCGCGCCCGACGCGCTGCGCGAGGCGCTCGCGCGGCGGCTGCCGGACTACATGCTCCCGTCCGCCTACGTCACGCTGGACGCGCTGCCGCTGACGCCGAACGGCAAGGTGGACCGCCGCGCCCTTCCCGCGCCCGAGTGGAGCGCGGGGGCCGCCGGCTACGTGGCCCCCCGCGACGCCACCGAAGAGGCCCTGGCCGCGCTATGGGCCGAGGTGCTGGACGTGGAGCGCGTGGGCGTGCACGACGACTTCTTTGCGCTGGGCGGGCACTCGCTGCGGGGAACGCAGCTGGTGACGCGAATCCGCGCCGTCTTCGGCGTGGAGGTGCCGCTCCGCGCGCTGTTCGAGGCACCCACCGTGGCCGGGCTGGCCCGCCGCGTGGAGCAGGCGCGCGGGCAAGAGACGGTGCTGGGCGCCGACCCCGTCCTCCCCGT
>DASQBH010000264.1:0-4633 GCA_035635315.1 Longimicrobium sp. | reverse complement strand
GGAACCCGTGCCGGTCACCTGCAGGCCGTTGGTGTTCCCCGTGTTGGACAGGTTGATCCCGTGCGTTCCGCCGTTGGCCGAGATGCTCACAAAGCTCAGCCCGCTCGCGCCGATGGTGGTGTTCTGGACGTTCAGCGCCGTTCCCGTTCCCGACGAGATGGTGTTGCCGGCACCCGTGACGTTGATGGTGCCGCCGCCGGTGGCGTTGAAGCCCGCGCCGGAGCCCGACTGGATCACCAGCGACCCGCCGCCGAAGTTGATCGCGGTGCCGGTGTTGTTCACCAGGCTCACGCCTGCGGCGTTCCCCGACTGGATGTTCTTGGTCACGCCCGAGCCGGTGAAGTTGATCGTCCCTCCGGTGTTGCTCTGGACCAGGATGCCCGTGACGTTGTTGTTCGCCTTGGTGAAAGCACCAAGGTAGGTGAAGTTCGGCGCGCTGTTCAGGATGCTGACCAGGTTGCCGGTGCTCGGGCTGGTGATCGTCGCCGTCGCCGGGAAGGTGAAGGTCCCGGTCGAGTTGTTGGTGATGTCGATCCCCGCGTCGCCGCCGGACAGCATGACGGTGCCGTCGAAGTCGTAGGTGCCGTCGGCGTTGTCGAACTGCAGCCCGTTCCCGTTGCTGGCGTTCAGCGTGCCGCTGGGGAACGTAACGTCGCCGGTGTGGACGCCGCTCACGCTCAGCAGCGGCTGGTTGCTCGCCTGCGTGACGTTGCCGCTGTAGTTCAGGTCTGCGCTGCCGCCCGTAATGGCGATGGCGATGCCGCTGGGGCTGGTAATGGCCGCCGCATTCCCGCCCGACGGCGTGACGTTCACCGTCCCTGTCGACGCCGCGGCGATGTCGATTCCCTCGTCGCCGGCGCCGTTCAGGGTGAAGTCGCCGGTGAAGGTGTAGGTGCCGTCCGCGTCCGTGAACTGCACGCCATTGCCGTTGCCCGCCGACACGTCGCCACTGAAGGTGAGCGTGCCCGTGTTGTGGCCGCCCGCCACCACCAGGGTGGGGGCGTTGTTGTTCTGGGTGATGCCCACCGCCAGGGTGCCGGCCAGGTTGCCGCCGCTCACGTTGAACGCCGTACCCGCAGCGCCGCTGATGCTGCCGGCGCTGGCGTTCAGGGTGCCGTTCACCGAGCTCAGCGTCACGCCGGTGCCGGTGCTGTTGGTCGAACTCAGCGAGGTGAAGGTGCCGGTCAGCGTGCCGTTGGTCAGATCCAGGGCCGGGCCGCCGGTGGCGCTCACGGTGGCGTTGCTCACGGTAAGCGTGCCGAAGCCGGCGGCACCGTTGCCGAGAATCCCCGCGGCCGCGCTGGTCGTGATGCTCAGGGCACCGCCGGTCAAGTTGATGGCGGCGGCGCTGTTGTTGTTGCTCAGCGTGACGCCCGGGTTGGCTCCCGTAGCGAGCGTCTTGGCGCCGGTGAGGGAGATGGTTCCGGCGCTGCAGTCCTGCACCAGGATGCCGCTGCCGCCGCCGTTGCTGGTAATGCTGCCGGATACCGTGACGGTGCCGCACGGCGAGGCCCCGTTCACCTCTACCGGACGCCCCGTGGTGGTGCTGATGGTTCCGGCATAGGTCAGTACCGGCTCGCTGTCCGAAACCAGCAGCCCGTTGCCGATGATCGACGTGAGCGCGCCGAAGGACACCGTGCCGTTGGAGCCCGCGAGCAGGTCCACCCCCGGGGCGGCGCCCGTAAGCGTGGTGGTCCCGCTGAAGCCCACGGTGCCGACTGCGGCCGAGAGCTGAATGCCGCCGCCCACAGACGCGTGCAGCGAGTCCGTACCGGCCGCGGGACTGAAGGTGATCGCCGACCCCGCGCCCACGCTGGTGAGGTCCACCAGCAGCGCGGCGTTCGCCGTACGCAGGATGGTGCCGTTGTAGGTGACGTCCGGGCTGCTGCCGTTCACCCTGAACGCCGTTCCTGTCGGGTTTTCGATCCGCGCGTCGGCGCTGAACGCAAAGGTGCCGTCGGAGCTACCGACGATGTCGATCCCCGCGTCGCCACCGGCCAGCGTAGTGGTGCCATTGAAGTTGTACGTGCCCTTGGCGCCACTGAACTGCAGACCCGTACCGCCCGAGGCCGTGAGTGCCCCGACGTTGAACGTGAGCGTACCCGTGTGGTTTCCGGACACCGACAGCAGCGCCATTCCGCTGCTGCTCTGCTGGATGTTTCCGGCGTAGTTGATCACGACCGCCGAGTCGCCCGCCACGTTCATGGCCGTTCCGGCCGAGCCGGCAATGGTCCCGCCGTTCACCGCCAGCGTCCCGCCCACGTTCGTGAGCGACAGGCCCGTCGTGGAGCTGCCGGTGGAGGACAGGGAGAGAACGGTGACGTTGTTCAGCGTACCATTGCTCAGGTTTAGCGCCGGGCCACCGGTCGGGTTCAGGAGCAGCATCTCATCGGCCGTCAGCGTGCCGAAGTTGCTCCCCGTGATGGCCGCACCGCTGGCCGCCTCAATATTGACGCCGCGAACGGTGTTGTTCTGTCCAAGTGTCACCGTGGCGCCCGAAGAGGCGCGGATGACCGGCGAAACCCCCGTCCCGTCCAGCAGGGTTACCGAGACCACCCCCCCCATGAGGGTAGCGGTGAGATCAGCCGCAATGCCCTGCCCCAGAAGGGGCTGGCCGGTGTTCAGGACGATTCCGCCGCCGGCCGCGGGCACCCCGCCGCCGCCCCGCACCAGGATCGGTTCCGTACCCGCGGAGGCGGCATCCGCCGCCGCCAGCGTATTGAAGGGCGCGGCGTCGGTCCCGTCGCCGCTGCCGGCGGCGCCGGGCTGCACGTACCAGTAGCGCTGCCCCACGTTCACAATGGCGACACCGGAGTCCGTTACCACGCCGTCGGTGACCGCGTAGGGGATGGTGTCCTTGCCGGTGAACCCGGGGAAGCTGAGATAGGTGAAGCTCCCGTTGGCGCTGATCCTGGCGGTGCCGCCTTCCGCGGTCGGAACGGTATCCGGGAGGACCGACAGCGTCTGGCTGGGGCCGTCGGCGTCGGTGTCGTTCGCCAGCAGCCCGATGCTCGCGGGGTAGGTGATGGTGACGTTGCCGAATGCATCAACCGAGTCGGTGACCGCCTGCACGGCCGAGTTGACCACGATCCGCGCCGAATCCGGGGCTTGCACCCCCGGCGGCGTGGCCTTGATGTAGACCACCCCCGCGGAGTCGCCGGTCACCAGGCCGTTCGCGTCGACCGTGGCGATGGCGGTATCGCTGCTGCTCCAGGAGACGTTCTGGCTCACACCCGTGGTGTCGCCGAGCTTGTTGCGCGTGATCGCGGTGAGCTGGACCGTGGCCCCGGGGGCGATGGTGTCCTCATCCGGCGTCACGTCAACCCAGCCGGCCTCGTACTTCACCTGCGCGCGGAGCAGCACGCGGAAAAAGATGGTGCCCGTGGGGCCCACGCTCGGATCGTACTTCAGCTTCCAGGACCTGGGCTCCGTGACCGAGTCCGGCTTGATGATCGTGTCGTACTCGAAGTACGACTGGTTGACCGTCGTGAAGAAATCGGTGCCATCCTCGTTGCCCACAGAGGCCATCAGGCCCCCGGGATTGGTCACCGGATCCTCCATGAAGAACACGCGCACGCCGTACGGGTCTTCCGTCTCGCCATCGGTCGTGCCCAGCGCCTGCGGGATCAGGTTCTTGATCGTGACGTCGATCTGGGGCGTATCCGGCGCAATGTTCTGTGCCGCCACCTTCTCCAGGTGCACGTACTTGTCTTGCCCGCCCACGAACGTAAACCCGGAGCCCAGCGCCCCTCCCGTGCTCGGCTTCGTGGGTGCACACGAGAAGTTGTCGCCGCGCACGCTCACGGAGCAGTCGAGTGCCTGCAGGACGTCTTTCGGCTCGGGCCTGGGCGTGGGGCCGGGCTCCAGCGGATTGCCGGCATCGCTGCACGATACGGCCACGAAGAGGCCCGCCAGGAACAGGGCGCGTCTGCGAAGGGACATGGGTGACAGCTCCGCCGAGGGTAGTGCTGGAAGAAAACAGCTGGGCAGGCCACGAGGCGGGGGCCTCGCGCCGGGACGGACGGGGTACGGCTGACGCCAGAACCAGATTGTAAAGGCGGCTGGGCACAGGCAAAGGCCTGCGCTGCAACGTTCAAATGTCTCACCTGTTGGCAGCAGAGTCAAGAGTAGAAATCCCACGCATATGCGCCAATCCCGGCACCGCCGGGCACTCCGCACGTTTACGGCTAAGACCTGCGGATCGCCGGAGCGGCGGCGCCTCTGGTCGCGGGGTGCAAAAAGGCGAGGCCGGACGCGGACGTCCGGCCTCGCCCGGGGCCGTGGAGAGCGGAACGCGTCGCCTACGCGGCGGCCCTGGAGCGCCGCAGCACCCGGCCAATGCGTGTCCCCGCCTCGCGCAGCCGATCCTCGTCCTCGATCAGCGCGAAGCGCACGCTTCCCTCGCCCTGCGGACCGAACCCCACGCCCGGCGAGACCACGACCCCCGCCTCGCGCAGCAGCAGCCGCGCGAACTCGACGGACGGCATTCCCGCGAACGGCTGCGGGATCGGTGACCAGACGAACATGGTGGCGCGCGGCACGGGGACGTCCCATCCCCCCCCCGCAGCCCCTCGACCAGGGCCTCGGCGCGGCGGCGGTACGTCTCGCGCGTCTCGGCCACGCACTCCTGCCC
>DASQBH010000263.1:0-4499 GCA_035635315.1 Longimicrobium sp. | reverse complement strand
TCGGCATCGCGCCTTCTCGCTCCGCGGATACGCGGATACGCGCCGGCCGATCGACTGACCGAAACCCTTACGGCCGGTGTGGAATCCGCCTACCTCGCCACCGTGCCGTACACGTCCAGAAAGGTCGTGAGGATGCGGTGGGTAAGGCCCCAGACCACATACCCGCGCGCGCCGAACGCGGGAAAGCGCATCGGCTCGATCCCCTCGATCTCGAACAGGTGCTCGGTCACGGCGCCGGGGCCCATCAGCTCGTGGACGGGGATCCAGACCGCCGCGTCCACCTCGTGGTTGGGCACCGCCTCCGCGTGGGCGGGAACGGCAAAGACGAAGGGGCGAACCACGATGCTCGGCGCCCGCGACGACTGCGGCCACACCGGCTCCAGCGCCCCCAGCATGCGTCCGCCCGCGCGGACGTCGATCCCCACCTCTTCGTGCGTCTCGCGCGCGGCGGTGGCGGCCGGACCGGCGTCCTCCGCCTGCTCGCGGCCGCCGGGGAGGGCCACGTGGCCGGACCAGGGATCGCCCTCGCGCTCGGCGCGGCGGATGAGCAGCAGCTCCAGCCCCTCGCCGCCCGGCCGCAGCAGCACGGCGACGGCGGCGCGGGGCAGCCCGGGATCGCGCGCCGGCTCCTCGTACGTGCGGCTGGCGAGTGCGTCCGCCAGCGCGGCAAGCAGGGAGTCGTCGGGCGTCACGGCTGCGGCTTTCCCTCGCTTCGGCCCATCGGGAGCGGTACGGGGGGTCCGCTTGCCCCCGCCGCGACGGGAGGTTATCACATTGGGTTCGCTCTGGCAACCATTCTGTCCACAAAGCCCGCAAACGTTCACACGCCGCGCATGGTAACCCTTCAGGACGTTCTCGACGCCCGCGCCCGCATCGCGGGACAGGTGATGCTCACCCCCTGCACGCCGTCGGAGACGTTCGGCGAAATGTTTGGGGGGCGCGCCTGGTTCAAGTTCGAGAACCTGCAGCGCACCGGCAGCTTCAAGGAGCGCGGCGCCCTGAACCGCATGCTGCTGATGCCGAACGAAGACCGCGCGCGCGGCGTGATCGCCGCCAGCGCGGGCAACCACGCGCAGGGGGTGGCGTACCACGCGTCGCGGCTGGGCATCCCGGCGACGATCGTGATGCCGGATCGCACCCCGCTGGTCAAGGTGTCGGCGACGGCCAGGTACGGCGCGCGCGTGGTCCTGCACGGCTCCGTCTACGACGAGGCCATGGCGGAGGCGCTGCGCATTCAGCGGGAGGAGGGGCAGACGCTCATCCACCCGTTCGACGACCCGGCCATCATCGCGGGGCAGGGCACCATCGGGCTGGAGCTGCTGGAGCAGGTGCCGGACCTGGACGTGGTGGTGTGCGGGGTGGGCGGCGGCGGCATCATCTCCGGCATCGCCGTGGCCATCAAGGAGACGCGGCCCGAGGTGCGCATCGTGGGGGTGGAGAGCGCGGCGCTGCCGGCGGCGCTGCGGGCGCGCGAGGCGGGGCGACCCGTCGTCATCCCCCCCGCCGAGACGATCGCCGAGGGGATCGCGGTGCGAAAGATTGGGGACCTGACCTTTCCCCACATCGAGCGCTACGTGGACGAGCTGGTGACGGTGAGCGAGGAGGAGATCGCCGCCGGGGTGCTGCTGCTGCTGGAGCGGGAAAAGACGGTGGCCGAGGCGGCGTGCGCCACCACGGTGGCGGCGGTGTGCAACGGCCACATCGCGGGCGTGGAGGGAAAGAAGGTGGTGATGCTGCTGAGCGGCGGCAACATCGACGTCACGCTGATGTCGCGCATCATCGAGCGCGGGCTGGTGCAGGACGGCCGCCGCGCGCACCTGAAGGTGCGGGTAAAGGACCGTCCCGGCGCGCTGGCGGCGCTCACCACGCTGCTGGGGGAGGTGGGCGCGAACATCCAGAAGCTGGACCACAACCGCGCGATGGCGGACCTGTGGGTGACGGACGCCGAGATCGACCTTACGCTGGAGACCCGCGGCCGCGCCCACGTGGGTGAGATCGTGGAGAGCCTGACCCGCGCCGGGTACGAGGTGAACCCGGGTTGACGGACGGGAAGGGAGCACTCATCGGGCCCCAAGGGCGAATGAATTCGCGGCAACAACCACACGAAATCCGCCTTCGCGGATTGGCGGCGGCGGTGGTGTGGGCAGGTGGAGTGCCCGTGGAGAGTTCGGGGTTGCCGCAGTTCTCCCCCTCTCCCGGCGCAGCTTGCCGGGGGAGGGGGTCGGGGAGTGGAGACCCGCGGCGACGACATCGGCACGCCAGGCTCGGCAGATCCTCAGCAACCCCAGTAGATCCCTCAGCAGCATCCAGCGAACGATGATCCATCCCGAAGACCGGTCGCTGCGCGAGCGCATCTTTGCACGCGACGAGTACCGGTGCGTGTACTGCGGCGAGCCGTTTCCCGGGGAGCAGCTTTCGCTGGACCACGTGCAGCCGCGAATGCGCGGCGGCGACAACTCCGAGGGCAACCTGGTCACGGCCTGCCACGCCTGCAACGGGCGCAAGGGCTCGCTCCCCGCGTGGGCGTTCCTGGCCGAGCTCCCCGACGAGCGCGCCAACTTCCTTCGCTACGCCACCGCCGTCTGGCCCCGCCACCTGCGCGCCATCCGCGAAGCGGCCAAAGATTGAAGCCGCCGATTTTCGCATATTCTCTGCCGGCGTCCATCTCTCCCCTTCAACCCGCCAGAAACCCCGTCGGGACGTTCTTCATCGCATCCTGCGCTTCCTCGTAGAGCGATACGGATGGGCCGGTTCGCGTCTCCGCGCCGTCCTGGAGCGACGCCGGTGCGTGGCGCCCGCACGGCTGCGTATCTGCTTGAAAATCTTGCACGTCATGGTAGATGGGGTGCGCCCGCGGAGGAAACGCATGGGGAATCGGCCGTCCAGCGCATAAGGTTTGTCTACTGGCTCTCACTTTGCATGGTGCGGCGGATGCCGGTTCCGTGGTCGCGGGAGCGCGGATGGCGCTACCGACCGGCCGCAAAAGTGGTTCGCAAACCGGAGGGAGTGGTACTGTGGCGCGCAGCAGGATGCAGCAGATCGAGCGCACGCTCGGCATGGCCACACGGTTCCTGGACGAGGTGAGGGGGGACATTGGACGCGCGGCGCTGGAGGGGGCGGACATCCCGCCGCGCCTGCGGAGCGTCCACGAAAAGCCGGGGCACGCGACGCCGGAGTTCCGCACCGTCGCCATCCCGGTTCCCGACGGGCTGGGGAGCGTTCCGCCGGAGATCCTGTCGGGCACCATCGCCAGGTACGCGCAGACCCGAAAGCCGGACTGCCTGATGCTGGCGATGGAGGCGGAGATGGACGCCGACGGGGCGGGGAGCCGCACGGTGCTGATCGCCGAGGCGCGCGACCGCACGGGGACGCGGATGTACTGGATGCAGCCGTACAGCCCGGCCGGCTCGCGGGTGGACTGGGACGAGCCGCTCACGGGCGGCTGGTGCGATCCCGGCGAGGCGGAGATGATCCTGGACGCCGCCTTCAAGCGCGGCGAGGCGTCGTACCTGCGCCCCGACGCCGCAGGCGCCACGCCCGAGGAGCGGGCCCGGCGCGAGGTTCGCCGCCAGACCCCGGTGGAGGACCGCGAGGTGCCGCTGGCAGGGCTGGCGGGCCGGGCGGATTAAAAGGAAAAGTGCCGAGTGCCTGGTGCCGAGTACCTCACAATCAGGTACTCGGTACCAGGCACTCGTCACTTGGTACTTCTCCTCAGCTTCCGTCGCCTGCGCGGCTGGGGCGCGCTTCGGTGGATCCGGGGCGCGGCGCCGCGCCAAAGCGGCGCTCCAGCACGTCCCACACCTCGTCCGCATCCAGCCCGCGGGCGCGCCACAGCACCATCAGGTGAAACAGCAGGTCCGCCGACTCTGACCGCAGTTCGGCGTTGTCCGCGTTCTTCGCGGCGATGATGGTCTCCGCCGTCTCCTCGCCCAGCTTCTTGAGGATCTTGTCCAGCCCCTGCGCGAACAGGTAGGTGGTGTACGACCCCTCCGGCAGCTCGCGCTCGCGGTTGGCGATGATCTCTTCCAGCCGCGCCAGCATGGGCCGCGGATCGCCCGCCTCCGGCAGATCATCCTCCCCCAGACGATGGAAGCAGCTGCGCTCGCCCGTGTGGCAGGCGGGGCCCGTCTGCCGCACGCGGTAGAGGACGGCGTCCGCGTCGCAGTCCACGCGCACGTCCACCACCTCCTGCGCGTGGCCGCTGGTCTCGCCCTTTACCCAGAGCTCGTTGCGCGAGCGGCTCCAGTACGTGGCGCGGCCGGTCTCGCGCGTGCGCTGCAGCGCCTCGCGGTTGGCCCACGCCAGCATGAGCACCTCGCCCGTGCGTGCGTCCTGCGCGACGACGGGTACCAGGCCGCGCTCGTCGAAGGTGATGCTGTCGATCCAGGGCATAGCGCTCTGACGGTCTGTTCTACCGGAATGAAACGGAAAAAGGCCGCATCCGGCGGCCTTTCAGAATTGGGTTTACGCAGCGCGGCTGAAGCGTTCGTGGTCAGGCC
>DASQBH010000262.1:0-3071 GCA_035635315.1 Longimicrobium sp. | reverse complement strand
GCGGGTGGCCACCAGTCCGCCCAGCTCGCGCTGCAGCGTGGTCACGTCGTTGTCGCGCAGAAAGCGCGCGACGCTTTCCAGCGTGTCTGCCGCCGTGTGGCCGTACGTGTTGGCGCGCTCGCCCAGCCCCTTCTTGGGGATCAGGCCGGCCACCGAATCCACCTTCTCGGCCACCGTCTCCAGCTGGTCGGCGGCCTGGTCCATCAGGTTGTCGGCGCGCTCCTGCAGCTCGTCCAGCCCGCCTACGCGGTTGGCGCCCGACAGCGTATCCGTTGCGCCCGTGCCCGTGGTGGTTCCCGACGTGGTGCCCGTGCCGGTGGAACCGGAAAGGCCGCTGCCGGTGGAGCCCAGCCCGCTCCCGGTGCCGCCGGTGGTTCCGCCACCCGCGGTCCCGTAGTTCCGCTCTTCCTGCATCTACCCCTCCCTGTTGCTGGTTCCCGAAGTTGGGAGCACCCCCGGGTGCAACAGGTATGCCAAGGGTAGGAGTGCGAGAGTGCGGGAGTGCGAAAGTGCGAAAGTGGGGATGTCCGAAGCGGTTGCGCGCGCCCAAGCGCCGAGGGGGCGTACCGCATCTCCCGAGATGTTCCACGTGGAACACTCCACCCGCGACGATGTACAGGAGCGCACCCCCAGGCCGGGATCCGCGCGCGAGTGCCGGCACTTTCGCACTCTCGCACTTTCGCACTCTCGCACTTCCGTCCCTTGGAAACGCGCTACGACGTGATCGTGATCGGCGGTGGGCACGCCGGGGTGGAGGCCGCGGCGGCGTCCGCGCGCGTCGGCGCGCGCACGCTGCTGGTCACGCCCAACCTGGAGGGGATCGGCCAGATGAGCTGCAACCCCGCCATCGGTGGCGTGGCCAAGGGCACCGTGGTGCGCGAGGTCGATGCCCTGGGCGGGGTGATGGGGATGGCGACGGACCGCGCCCGCATCCAGTTCCGCATGCTCAACCGCTCCAAGGGACCGGCGGTCTGGGCCCCGCGCGCGCAGTGCGACCGCGGACTGTATCCCCGCGCCGCGCGGATGCTCCTGGAGCGCCTCCCCAACCTGCACTTCTTCCAGGGGATGGTGGGCGCGCTGGTGATGGACGGCGGCCGCGTCGCCGGGGTGCGCACGGAGTCCGGCTACACCTTCCACGCGCGCTCCGTCGTGCTCACCGCGGGCACCTTTCTGCGCGGCCGCATCCACGTGGGCCTTTCTCCCTCCGTCCCCGCCGGCCGCGCGGGCGATCCGCCGTCCGTCCGCCTTGCCGAGCAGATGGAGGCGCTGGGGCTGGAGGTCGCGCGCTTCAAGACGGGCACACCGCCCCGCATCGACGGGCGCTCGGTCGATTATTCCAGGACGGAAGTGCAGCCGGGGGAGAACCCGGACTACCGCCTCTCCGTGTGGGAGCGCGCCCCGCTGCTGCCGCAGCTTCCCTGCTGGATCACGTGGACGGGCGAGCCGTTGCGCGACATCGTGCACGGCCACCTGCACGATTCCGCGCTCTACGGCGGCGAGATCTCCGGCCGGGGCCCGCGCTACTGCCCCTCCATCGAGGACAAGATCGTCAAGTTTCCCGACGCGCCGCGGCACCAGATCTTTCTGGAGCCGGAGGGGCTGGAGACCACGGAACTGTACGTGAACGGCCTCTCCACCTCCCTTCCCGGCGACGTGCAGATGCGGATGCTGCGCAGCATTCCGGGGCTGGAGAACGTGCGGATGACCAAGGTGGGGTACGCCATCGAGTACGACTACTACCCGCCCCATCAGCTGCGCCCCACGCTGGAGTCCAGGGCCATGGACGGCCTCTACCTGGCCGGCCAGGTGAACGGGACCACGGGGTACGAGGAGGCGGCCGGGCAGGGGCTGCTGGCCGGCGCCAACGCCGCCTTTGCCGCGCTGGGCAGCGAGCCGCTGGTGCTGGAGCGCGACCAGGCGTTCGTCGGCGTGCTGGTGGACGACCTGGTCACCAAGGGAACGGACGAGCCGTACCGCCTGTTTACCTCGCGCGCGGAGTTCCGCCTTACGCTGCGCCAGGACAACGCGCTGGCGCGGCTGGGTCCGATCGCGGCCGATCGCGGCCTGCTGACGGACGCGCAGAAGGCCACGCTCGAGGAGCGGATGCGGCTGGCGGAGGAGGTGGACCGCTGGCTCCGCGCCACCAACGTCTCCCCCGCGCAGGCGAACCCGGTGCTGGAGGCGGCCGGCTCGTCGCCGCTGCGCGAGCCGACGCGGCTGTCGGTGCTGGTCAAGCGGCCCAACGTGCCGGTGCAGGAGCTGATCGGCGCCGTCGGCGGCGCGCCGGAGGCGGAGCGGCACCTGCTGGACGAGGTGCTGACCACGGCGGAGATGGAACTGCGCTACGAGGGGTACCTGGAGAAGGAGCGCGACCGGGCCGAGACGCTGCGGCGGCAGGCGGACTTTCCGCTGCCGGAGGTGCTCCCCTACCCCGAGCTGGCGTCGCTCTCGTACGAAGCGCGCCAGAAGCTGGACCGCATCCGCCCCGCGACGCTGGCCCAGGCGGCCCGCATCCCCGGCGTGAGCCCCAGCGACCTGCAGAACCTGGTGATGGAGGTGCGCAAGCGCCGCGACCGCGCGGCCGCCGCGGCGACGGTCGCGGAGGACTGATCGCGTCGCACGGAGCCGGTTTTCCGAAGCCTTCCCGAACAGGAGCGGCTTTCGAGATTCGCCATAAACGCACGATCTCCGCCTTGGGAATCCACCGGGCCGTCCGCGGGGGCAAAATGCGTCTAATGCGATCTGCGCGCGAAATCGCCCTCCCGATTCCAGATCATCAGCGCTTGACGCCGGTCTCTTTGTAGCAGATAATCAACGCCTACAAAAATCTGCCGCGCCTCAATGTTCCACGTGGAACACGGTTTCCACTCTCGCACTCTCGCACTTTCGCACTTTCGCACTTCCGCACTTCCGCACTCCTTTCCCCGCGCGCACGCGCGCGCGTATATTCCCTGCGCATCCCCCACCCCATCCACACCGCGTGAGGACGAGCGTGTCGCGCATCATCGCCATCGCAAACCAGAAGGGCGGCGTCGGCAAGACCACCACCGCGATCAATCTGGGCGCCTGCC
>DASQBH010000261.1:0-7170 GCA_035635315.1 Longimicrobium sp. | reverse complement strand
CAGACCAGGGCCGTGGTGCGGCCCCACTCCGTGACCTGCGTGCCGTTCAGCGGCACTATGCGCCAGCCGGTCAGGTCACTCTCCAGCCGCCACTGCGCACTCGGGCTGCTGCCGGAAAGGATGGGGTTGTCGGCCTCGTTGGACTGGAAGCGGAAGCCGCTGGCAGCCGCGCTGTCGGCAAAGGCGTACACCAGCTCACCGGAGAAGTCCGGCCGCGGCGAGACGAACACCTCGGCGCTCAGGTTGCTCACGTGCCCCAGCGTATCCACCGTGGCGACGCGGTAGCCGTACTCCGCCCCGTTCTCCGCGCGCTGGTCCAGGAAGCCGTTGCCGTCCGTCTGACCCGCCTGGTACAGCGAGGCCTCGCCGTCCACGCTGGTGAGGTAGACCGCATACTTCGAGGCGCTGGCGCCGTTGGCCGGGTTGGCGCTCCAGCGCAGGAAGGCGGCGTTGTCCAGCCCCACCCCCTCCAGCGCGGTGGGCGCCGCCGGGCGCGGCGTGCCGGGCACGCCCACCACGTCGCGGAAGTCCGACTCGGTCTCCAGGTCGTCGCTCTCGTCGTACGCGGAGACGTAATACTCGTAGCTTCCGCCGGGCTGCACGTTGCGGTCGGTGTACACGCACCCCACGTCGGTGCACGACGTCACCGTGCCGATGAGGGTAAAGCTGGCATCCGAGGCGCGCTTGCCGTACACGCGGAACACCTCGTCGTCCCACTCCACCGGGGGAAGCCAGGTCACCTGCACGGAGGGATAGCCGACCGGCTGCCCGTTCTGGAAGTCTTCCAGCACCCAGGCGTAGGTGGCGAAGAGGTCGGTGGGCTGCCCGGGCGGATCGCCCGGGTCTACGATGACGACGTTGGGATCGTTGTCACAGGCCGCGGCCAGCAGCAGGCCCGCCACGGCAATGTACTTCAGGGCGATGGTCTTCATGGGAGGGGTCTTTCACGTGTGCGGATGCGAACAGCTCCGCCATCCCCGAAGGCAATGCCCGTTCCGGAAAGCCGCCGCCGCCGGCACGATTCCAAGTCGTTGGATGTCAATCACTTGATGATTCGGCCGACAATCCGGCCGGATCGCGGGTGTCTCGCAGGTACGGCGAACCTGCGTCACCGGAAGGGGACACGGGGGATCGGCTGTTTCGCGCGGAGGACACGGAAGAACGAAGAGAGGACGTGGATGAAGGCCTTCATCCACGTCCTCTCGCTTATCCTCACCCCTTCACCCCTTCACCCGTTCACCCCTTCACCCGCCGCCTCACTGCTCCGTCGTCGGCCGGTCCGCGCCCAGGTTCTGCCGGCTGTAGTCCGCCTTGAGGTCCGGCAGGTCCTGCAGGTGCACGGAAAAGGAGAACGACGTGTTGCCGTTGGGCGCGCGCACGAAGTCGAAGTTGGCCTGCCAGCGGTACAGGTCGCGCTTGAAGTTGAGCACGTGCGTGCCGAACTCGTTCTGGCTGATGGAGTAGTCCGTGTACCAGCTGACGGCCCAGTTGCGGGTGGGAAAGAAGCTTACGTTCCCCGAGACCTGCTGGTTGCCGCCGTCCGCGCGCGCCAGCTCGCCCACGGCCAGCGGCCGGGTGCGGCGCAGCGAGTAGCTCAGCGACACGTTCCACGAGCCGCCCCCCGTGCGCATGGGGTTGTTGGTGGCCGTCTGCGCTCCCGGCGGCTCGGCCGTGGGCACGCCCTCTTCCGGCGGCGTCTGCCCGCGCTCGCCGCGCCGCTCCTGTTCCGTGGCCCGGCTGAAGCCCAGCCAGCGGAACAGCGCCGAGCCCGCGCCAAAGCTCAGCGAGGTCTGCACGCCGGTCAGGAAGGGCGAGAAGGTGCGCCGGCCGGGGCCCAGCAGCCCCCCCGTCCCGTCCAGCGGGTCGGGCGTATCTCCCCGCTCCTCCCTGAACAGGTCGTGCGAGATGGTAAAGTCCAGCCCGCCGAACAGGTCCGAGCGAATGCTGTTGGTGAGGTCGGCCGTGGTGAAGCGCGTGCCGTAGATGTCCACGGGGACAAAGCTGTACACCAGCGACGAGGTGTTGATGGCCAGCAGCGTCACCTTCTCCGCCTGCGCCGGCGCATCCGCCGCGCCCGCCGTGTCGGCGCTGGCGGTGTCGCGCAGGGTGATCTGCCCCGGGTTGAGCTGCGCGCCGGCGGTGTCGGTCTGCGCGCCGGGGTTGGCGGCCCCGGCGTCCATGGGGTTCCCCGTCCCCGCGCGCGCTTCGCCCTCGCGGCGGGGCGCCTCGCGCACCTTGCCCTCGAAGGTCTGGTTGAGCGAGAAGGTGAGCTCGTTCACCTCGCGCCCCTCCTGCACGCCGAACACCGCGTCCTGCAGCCGGCTCTGCGCCACCTCGGGGGTGTAGCGGTAGTTGAGCCCCGGCGACAGGTGGTGCCGGATGGCCGAGTACCCGGCGACGCCGGGAAAGAACCCGAACAGCTCCGTGCGCAGCCCGGCGCCAAAGTTCACGCGCGTGGGGCCGGTCACGAACTGGCCGTAGCGCTGCACGTTCAGGGGCCCCGGCGCCTGGTTGCCCTCGAACGCCGTGTCGCGCCGCACCATCTGCTGCGTAAGGCTGATGCTGGGCGTGAGCCGCGTGGAGCCGATCAGCCGGAACTCGTACCCCGTGCTGGCGCCCCAGTCAAAGGTCTCCGTCCCGAACCCGGGCATGAACGCCGCGCGCCCCGCCTCGACTCCTTCGGAGAGCCGGGTGGTGTCGATGGCCGCCAGCTCGGTGCGCAGCTGGCGGTTGTAGCGGGTGGTCCCCGCCACGGTGATGGGGCCAAAGCGCAGGCTGCCGCCCACGCTGGCGTCGGCGTTCTGCTGCCCCTGCTGCCGCCGCGTGAGCGCGTCGCCCGGCGACACGCGGTCCGCGCTGCCGTCCATGGTGATGGTGAGCGCCGCGTCGTTGTACCAGCGCGGCTCCGCCCCCGCCGGCGTGCCGAACAGGGTGATGGTCTCCGGGCTGATGCTGAGCCGCGTGCGCAGGTTGTTGTCGCCCGTGGCGATGGACTGCCGCAGCTCGCCGCCGGAGGTGATGGTGCCCCAGTCCGTGCGCCGCGTGAACGAGAGCGTGCTGCTCACGTCCGACGTCTGCCGGAAGGGGTCGATGATGCGGTCGCGCTCGAACTGCGTGCTGCTGGTGTAGTTGAGCGCCGTGCTGATGTCCGTCCGCTCGTTGGGCCGCCAGCTGCCGCTTCCCAGCAGGTTGAACTGGTTGGCCCCCTCGTCGCGCCAGAAGCGCTGCAGCGAGGCGTTGCCGGAGAGGAACTTGCGCGCCCAGTTGAACTGGTACCCCACGTCCAGCCCGATCCACGACTGGCTGCGCCAGTTGAGCGCGGCCTGCAGCCCCATGTAGTCGTTGATGGCCCAGTAGTACCCCACGTTGCCGATCTGCCGCCCCGTGCCCCGCGTGCCGCGGCCGCGCTGGTCGGTGCGCACCAGGTCGTTGATCTCGAACTCCGGGATCAGGAACCCGCTGCGCCGTCCCCGCCCCAGGTCCTGCACGATGAAGGGGAGCACGAACACGGGCACGCCGCGGAACACCAGGTACGCGGGCCGCCCCACCAGCACGCGGTTCTTGATCACCTTGAGCCGGTCGGCCCTGAAGTAGTACGCCGGCTCCGGGCGGTCATCGGAGGTAAAGGTGCCGCCGGTGGCGTACACCCGCTCCCCCTGCTCTTCGGTGGTGACGTTCCCCTGCACGTACCAGGTGGCGCCCTCCGTCACCGTGGTCCGCGCGTTCTGCACGCTGGCGCGGCGGTTGGCCAGGTCGTAGAAGATGACCTCGCCCTCGATGTCCTGCCCCTCGCCCGTGACGCGCGGGTCGCCGTACACCTCCACGAAGTCACTGCGCTCGCGGTACACGATGCTGTCGCGCGCCTCGATCTTGTCCTGGCCGCGGGTGACCACGGGGTTGCCCCGCAGCCGCAGCGTGCGCTGGCGGTTGTCGAACTGCGCGCTGTCGCCCTGGTACTCCACCGGCACGTAGCCGGGCAGCCGCAGCAGCGCGTCGATGGTGCTGTCCTGCACCACCTCGCGCGACACGCGGTTGCTGTCACCCGGCACGGTGTCGCCGCGCTCGGTCCGCGGCTGCGCGGGGCGCTGCGGCTGCTGGCCGGGGCGCGCCGGCTGCGCGGGGCGCCCGCGCGGGTTGAGGGGAATCTCCTGCGCCGCGGCGGGCGCGCCCAGGAGCAGCGCCAGCGCGGCGGAGAGCAGAACGGCGCGCCAGCGGCCGCCGGACAGGGACCCGCGGGTCCCGCAAGATGCAGGGGAGAGCACGAACGCCTTCCTTTTACGCCTGCACACCGGCCGCCGCGTCGGCCAGGCGCCGGCGGCGGGTAACGATGCGCGACAGCACGATGCTCAGCTCGTACAGCAGCACCAGCGGCGCCATCATCATGATGGTCACCGTGATCACGTCGCCGGGGGTGAGCACGGCGGCCAGGATGGTGATGCAGGCCACCGCGTGGCGGCGCTTGCTGGCCAGGAACTCGGGCGTCACCAGCCCCAGCGCCGAAAGGATCAGGATCACCACCGGCAGCTCGAAGACGATGCCGAACGCCAGCAGCAGCCGCGTCACCATGGCCATGTACGGCCCGATGACGATGGACTGCTCCAGGAACTCCGTCTGAAAGCCCATGGTGAACTTGAGCGTCATGGGGAGTACGATCTTGTAGCTCATCACCACGCCCATCAGGAACAGCACCACCCCCATGTAGAGGGCGGGGACGATCACCCGCTTTTCCGACGGCAGCAGCGCGGGGGCCAGGAACGCCCAGATCTGGTAGATGACGATGGGCGACGCCAGCACCAGCCCCGCGATCAGCGAAAGCTTGAGGGTGACGAAGAAGGGGTCGGTGGGGCTGAGGTACTTGAGCTTGCCCCCTTCGAGGAACGGCTCGATGGGGCGGATGAGCAGCGTCATCGCCTCCATCCGGTCCACCAGGATGAAGCCGACGATGGCGCCCGCGACGATGGCCAGCAGGCTCCACAGGGCCCGCCAGCGCAGCTCCTCCAGGTGGTCCAGAAAGGGCATCTCGCCCGGGTTGCGTCCCAGCTTGTTCATCTATCCCTTCAGATCCTTCGATCCCCCGCCGGGATCCGGCAGGCGCCGTCGTGCCGAAGCGCGAACGCCGCCGCGGCGCAATCAACGTTCAGGCCGAACACGGCCGGTTGGCAAGCCCCGGCATCTCCTTGAAGCCTCTGCGAAGCGCGCCGACACGCAATCCTAACCAAATACGAACGCTCTGCCGCCGCGACGGGCGCGTTTCCCGTCCTCGCGAGCAGGCAGAAGATCCCGCCCGGCAGTGCCGCCGGCGAGATCCTTCCCCGACGCCGCGCGCACCGTACGAGCAGAGTACGGCGGGGCGCGTCCCACGGGATCTCTGCTCGCGTGCAGCCTGGCGCCGAAAGCCCTTACTGTCGTTCGTCCGCGTCGGCCGCCGGACCGGGCGCCTCGGGGACGGGGGGCGGCTCCAGCGGCAGCTCGTAGTGCGCGCGGTGCATCTCGCGCTGCGCCTGCCGGTCGGCCAGGTCGCGGAACTCGTGGTAGAATTCCTCCGGATCCTGGAAATTCCGGTAGACGCTGGCAAAGCGCACGTAGGCGATGTGGTCGCGCGACTTGAGGCGGTCCATCACCATCTGCCCCAGCTCCTGGCTCTCCACCTCGCCGCTCTCGCGCCGGTCCAGCTCGCGCTCGATGTCCTCCACGATCCGGTCGATCTCCGTGGGGCTCACCGGGCGCTTGGCGGTGGCGGTGCGGATGCTCGTCAGCAGCTTGCGGCGGTCGTACGGCTCGCGCTCGCCGTCGCGCTTGAGCACCTGCAGCGGCCGCTCCTCGATGTACTCGTACGTGGTGAAGCGCCGCTCGCAGCGCAGGCACTCGCGGCGGCGGCGCACGGCGCGGCCCTCGCGCACGCTGCGCGAGTCGACCACGCGGTCGTCGGTATGGTGGCAGAAGGGGCAGCGCACGCGTCTAGAACCCCGTTCCGGACCCGCGGTTCATCGCGTCCCCATCCGCTGCAGCTCCGTGCGCGCCTCGCCCGCCTCGGTGCTGCGCGCGTACCGCGAGACCACCGCGTTGAAGTGGGTGCGGGCCTGTGTGCGATTCCCGCGCCCAAGCTCCAGCCGCCCCATCCGCAGCAGCGCCGCGGGGGCGCGCCCGGACGTCGGGTACAGCTCCACGACGCGCGCGTAGGCGGTGATGGCGTTGGCCGGCTCGCGCCCCTGCTCGTAGCTCTGCCCGATGTTGTACTGCGCGTCCGCGGCCAGCCGGTGCTGCGGGTTGGCGCGCAGGAACTCCTCGAACCCGCTGCGCGCGGTGCCGACCGAGCCGCGGCGCAGGGCGCCCAGCGCGGCGTCGTACAGCTCCTGCGGGTCGCCGCCCTCCTCGTCCCCGCCCCCTTCCGCGTCGTCGCGGGCGGCGGCCGCGGCGGCCTCCTGCGCGCGGCGGGCCTCGGTGGCGCTCTGCTCGATCTGCTGGCGCAGGCCGGCCAGCTGGGCCTGGTTCTGCCCGCTGAGCTCCTGGATCTGCACCAGCTGGCGGTCGATGGCCAGCAGCCGGTTGGCAAAGTCGCCGCGCAGCCGCACGTTCTGGTCGCTCAGCGAGTCCAGCATGGCTTCCGTGCGGGCGATGAGCGCGCGGAACATCGAGTCCTGCTGCGCGCGCTGGCCGGCCATGTCCAGCCGCAGCTGCTCCACGTCCTGCTTGGTGGCCACGCACGCGCCCAGCGGCAGCAGCGCGGCGAGCAGGAGAGCGCGGCGCCTCATCGCAGCTCCTCCGGCACCACGGTCACCTGCCCGCCGACGATGCCGAACTCCGCGCGCCGGTTGCGGCTCCACGCCTCCTCGTCCTCCCCCTCGATCAGCGGCCGCTCCTTGCCGAAGCTGACGGTGGTAAAGCGGTCGGGGTCGATGCCGTAGTTGGCCAGGAAGGCGCGGACGGCCTCGGCGCGGCGCTGGCCCAAGGCCAGGTTGTACTCGGTGGATCCGCGCTGGTCGGCGTGGCCCTCGATGCGCAGGCGCACGTTGGGGTTGGCGGCCAGGACGGCGGCCTTGAGGCGGAGCTTGTCCTGCGCCTCAAGGCCGATCTCGTCGCTGTCGTACTCGAAGAACACGATCTCGGTGAGGACCTCGCGGGCGCCGCGCGTTTCGCGCTCTATGCGCTCGCGTTCCAGCCGGTCGCGCT
>DASQBH010000260.1:0-5817 GCA_035635315.1 Longimicrobium sp. | reverse complement strand
CCGGGGAGGATGATCCAGGCCGTCGGCTCGGCGGGGGCAGGTCGGGTCTCCATGTATGCAAGCCACGCGTCTGGTGTACGATATCGAAACGGCATCCAGGTCCTGTGCCTACACGATGCGTCGAGAAGAACCCGGCGCATATAGGAGAGAATGCGGACGCTCCGTCGGGGTTTGCCCCACGGCGGCTCCACCCATCCGTAGGCGCGCGGGCGTTGCCGGGGTGCCGGATTCCGCCTATTGTTTCCGCCGCTTCGCCCTCGCCGCTCCGCGTCATCATCCATCGAACGCCACCGCCCGCATGTCCGCGACCGCCACGGCCCCGGCCACGTTCATCCCCGCCGCCACCATCGACGAAGTGATCGCGCGGCTGGACGCCGCCATCGACCGCGCGCGCCGCGAGAACAGCCGGCTGGGCCTGTTCGCCTGCCTGTACCGCCAGGTGACGGCGCGGGTAAAGGAGGGGATCGCGGCCGGGCGCTTTCAGGACGGGCCGCGGATGGAGCGGCTGGACGTGATCTTTGCCAACCGCTACCTGGCCGCGCTGGAGGCGTACCAGGCCGGCGGCCGCCCCACGCGCAGCTGGCTGGCGGCGTTCGACGGGGCCAAGGCGAACCTGCTCATCCTGCAGCACCTGCTGCTGGGCATCAACGCGCACATCAACCTGGACCTGGGCGTGGCCGCGGCCGAAACGTCGCCGGGCGCGGACCTGGCGGGGCTGAAGCACGACTTTCGCGAGATCAGCGCGCTGCTGGGCGAGATGCTGGAGGACGTGCAGGACAGGATCTCGCGCGTGTCGCCGTGGATGGGGCTGCTGGACTGGATCGGCATGCGGCACGACGAGGGGGTGTTCACCTTTGCGCTGGGCGGGTCGCGCGACCTGGCGTGGAACTGGGCGCAGCGCTTCGCCACGCTGGACGCGGCGCGGCTGCCGCAGGAGATCGACGCGCTGGACCACGTGGTCGCCACGCTGGCCGACGCCATCCGCAGGCCGCACATCTGGGTGCGCCCGGTGCTGCTGGCGATCCGTCTTCGCGAGCCGAAGGACGTGGGGCGGGTGCTGGATGCGCTATCGTAGGAGTGCGAGA
Organism: Longimicrobium sp.; assembly: GCA_035635315.1. Classification (GTDB taxonomy): domain Bacteria; phylum Gemmatimonadota; class Gemmatimonadetes; order Longimicrobiales; family Longimicrobiaceae; genus Longimicrobium. The sequence continues at coordinate 4,732 of DASQBH010000260.1, read as the reverse complement.
GTGCGAAAGTGCGAAAGTGCGAAAGTGCGAAAGTGCGAAAGTGCGAAAGTGCGAGAGTGCGAAAGTGCGAAAGTGCGAAAGTGCGAAAGTGCGAGAGTGCGAAAGTGCGAGAGTGCGAGAGTGCGAGAGTGCGAAAATACGATGAGGAGCGTCCGGCGGGGCGAGGTCCGCCGGACGCTTTTCCGTCATCTGTTCCTGGCGGCGTGACCTGTTGTGGCTCTCCATCGTCACCTTCATGGGCGGATCGGCGAGCGGAAGATCGGAACGCAAGCCATTTTCCATCAATCACTTGGACCGGCAGCAGGCGGTTGTGGAGATGGGCGTCACGTAAACGCCTCCCCGAACGTTTAAGACGGAACCGTGGCGTGCACCTTCGCCCCTGCGGGCGGGGAACGCAGCACGTGACGGGGGTATATCGATGGATGTAGCGCGGCGCGGCGACGAGAGGAGTACTGAGGTGCAATGAGGCTGATCTCGTTCGATTTCGTGTTGCTCCTGGCGCTGCTGTGCCTTGCGGGGCTGGTGGTGGAGGGGGCGGTTTCGATGTACCGGCGGCTCAAGCGCCGCCGCCACAGCCGCGGCGGCGCCGTGGGCGCGGTGGTGGACCGGCGGGGGCGCGTGCTGGGCACGTACCTGGACCCGTTCACGCATCCGCGGCGCCTGGCGCGCATCCACGGCCCCGATTCGCCGTGGAGCCCGCCGGTAAAGTGGGGCGAGGAGACCTCGTTCGCGTGGGAGGGCTTCGGCGAGACGGAGGAGGAGGCGCTGGCCGCCGCCAACCGCCTGCGCCGCCGCCACCTGCAGCTGTTCGGCCTGCTGGAGCACGGCGAAGAGGACGAAAACCGCCCCGACGACGTGCTCACCCCGCCCTTCGCCTGATCGTCCGCGGGACTGGAGATACAGGAGGACGCGGAGAGCCCATCGGTTCTCCGCGTCCTCTTTTCCATACAGCACCCAGGGAAGCCATCCTCACACCAAACCCTGAAAAAGACTGGGGATACAGAGGAACAGACAACAGCCAGAGGAACAGAGAACACCGGTTCGTCTCTGTTCCTCTGGCTTTTGTCTGTTCCTCTGTACCCTCAGGTGTACCCTCAGGTGTTGCCTTTCCGGATCCGGGGATCAGAACTGCTGGACGAACGAGACCCAGAAGCGCTCGTTGAGGCGCGTCAGCCAGCCGCGCCGGCTCCACACCTCGCGGGTGATCTCGCGCGCCTCCTTCAGGTCATCCAGGAACGTGTCCCGGATCTGCTTTCCGAAGCCATGGTCCAGGATGCCGATCACCCCTTCCTGGTTCAGCTCCTTGGAGCGGATGTCCATGTTGGCGCTGCCCAGCACCGCCCACACTTCGTCCACCACCAGCATCTTGGCGTGCATCATCGTCGGCTGGTACTCGTAGATGCGCACGCCGGCCTCCAGCAGCTCCTCGAAGTAGTGCTGCCCCGCCCACCGCACCATGGGCGCGTCGGTGAGCTTGTTGGGCAGCAGCAGCCGCACGTCTACGCCGCTGCGGGCGCGCTCGGCCAGGATGCGCCGCATGCTCTCGTCCGGCGCGAAGTACGAGTTGGCCAGGTAGATGGAATCGCGCGCGCACGCCACCGAGATCAGAAAGAACACGACCAGCGGCTGCGACTGGCTGGCGGGGGAGCTGATGACGTTCACGTGGCGCGACAGCCCCTCGCCTCCGCCCTTGTTGTCGTCGGGGTCGGGCGGATAGAACTCGTCGCCCACCAGGATCTCGCCCGTGACGTTGGCCCACAGCTGGGTAAAGGCGGACTGCAGGTTGGTGGCCAGGCAGCCGCTCACCTCCACCATCACGTCGCGCCAGTGCTCGGCGTCCTCGGCGTCGCCCAGCCACCGGTCGCCGATGGCGGCGCCGCCCGTGAACGCCACCTCGCCGTCGACCACGATGGCGCGGCGGTGGTTGCGCTTGTACGCGGCGGAGAGCCAGCCGGGGCGCATGGGGTTGAAGAACTTGACCACCGCGCCCGCGCCCTCCAGCTCGCGGATGGAGTCCCTGGGCATTCCGTGCGCGCCGAACGCGTCCAGCAGCAGCCGCACCTGCACCCCCGCGCGGGCGCGCTCCGCCAGCACCTTTACCACCTGGTCGGCCGCGCGCCCGGGCTCCCAGATGTAGACCATGAAGTTGATGGTGAACCGCGCCTCCCGCATGGCCTTGAGCAGGGCGGGAAAGATCTCGTCGCCGTTGTTCAGCAGCCGCGCGGTGCCGCCGCGCATGAGCGGTGCGTTCACGGCGCCGCTCACGGCCATCATGAACGCCTCGCTCCCCACGGGCGGCCGGGCGATGAGCGCCATGCGGTCGGGCTTCTGCAGCCCGAAGAACAGGGTGATGATGGCACTGATGATGGCGGCCACACCGATGGCCGCCAGCGGGATGAGCCAGGCGACGTGCCGCGCGAAGAATTCCGTCATCCGCAGGGGGGTTGCGGGTCGGCTGCAGGGATCCGCCCGCCGCGGAATGCAAACGCCCGGCCGGAAGCTTCCGGCCGGGCGAAAAGAAGGCGAGAGGGGACAGGGAATAGGGAATAGGGAATAGCGGACCACATCCCACCCCCTGCCTTCCACCATCACACCATCACACCATCACCCGACCGGCGGCGAGCGGCGCGCGGGGGGATACGATCCGAACGCGGCCACGGCGGGGCGGGCCGGCTGCGGGGCCGGTGCGGCTTCGCGCGCGCCGCGGTCCCGCACGACGACGGTCTCCACGATCTTGTCGTGGATCATCTGCCGGTTGCGGTCCCAGTACACCTGCGCAAAGCCCAGCAGCCCCGTCACCAGGCCGGCCGCGTATCCACCGAAGCGCTCGAACGAGGTCCACAGCGTCATCGGCTGGCCGTTCAGGCGCACCACGCGCACGCCCGCCAGCTTCTTTCCGGGCGTCTGGCCGCGCCACAGCGTCAGGAACGCGGTAAAGTACAGGCCCGTCCACCCGAAGCCGATGCCCAGCTCGTCCAGCAGGCCCTTGATGGAGCCCAGGATGCCGCGGTTCTCCGCGCGCTCCACGCGGCCGGCCAGCTGCCCGTTCTCGCGCCGCGCCTCGCGCAGCTCGCCGCGAAGCTCGTCCAGGCTGTCGCGCGCCAGCAGGGAGGCCAGCTGGGGCTGGATCCTGCGCGCGGCGGCCGTGTCGCCGGCGGCGGTGTAGGCGGCGTACGCGCGGGCCAGCGAGTCGGCGCTGGCGGGCCTGGCGGAATCCGCCACGGCGCCCGGAGCGGCCAGCGCGCTCTCCACCACGCGCTCCATCCACTCCTGCTCCGCTCCGCCGGCGATGCCCTCCATGGTCTCGCGGACCTCCTGCTCGTCCATCCCCGCCTTGCGAAAGCCGCTGGCCAGCTCGCCCGCCAGCCGGCGCGCCTCGTCCTCGGAGTCGGTGTTCTGCAGCGCCGTCATCTGCGGCACCATCCCCAGCGCCTGCGCGGCCGTCACGCGGACACTGTCGCCGCTCCCGGTGGCCACCGTCATCCGCATGCCCGGGGAGTCGAGCATGCGGCGCAGGCCGGCCGCGCCCGATCCCCACGCGTTCATCGCCACCAGGAACAGGATGAACGCCCCGGTGGCGCGGACGCTGAATCGCACCACCTTGCCCAGCGGGTGCGTGCCGGCGCCGGTGACCTTGCGCGAGACGCGAAAGGCGAAGAACGCGGCGGCAAGCCCCAGCAGCATGGCGCCCGCGGTCTTTACCAGCAGCGCCACGATGGCCAGGTCCAGCAGCATGGCCGTCAGCCGCCGCGACGGGCGCGCCAGCGGCAGCCCGATGATGCCCTGGCTGATCTGGAACGAGTCCGGGGTGATGACGTAGGTGGAGTTGCTGCGCATCATCAAGTCCTGGGCGGTGCTGGAGACGGCGAACCGTCTGGAGTACGGCAGGGGGTGTCGCGGAGATTCGGATGAAGCTTCAAATCTAAATACAGACGTTACTTACGTCCAGTGTGGCGAGTCCGGGGCTCCCATCGCGCAAAAGGAGAGTAGGCTCGATGAACACGATCGAACCGCGCCCGACGCCGCCCCCGCTCCCCCGGCCCTCTCCCCCGGCAAACTGCGCCGAGAGAGGGGGAGAAGGATCGCGTTCCCGAAGGTCCCGCCTTGTGACCGATCCGGAAAAGCATTGGGTACAGAGGAACGGACAACAGCCAGAGGAACAGAGACGAACCCGTTTTCTGTTCCTCTGGCTGTTGTCTGTTCCTCTGTACCCCGATCTTTTCAGGATCTGGTAGTACGATTACACGGCACGAGCATAGACGGCAATCAGCCGCCAGGCGCCGCCTGCGCTTCCTCGAGCCTCGGCTTCAATGCGAAAACCCGCACGAACGAGCGCGCCCAGCAGTTCGATGCGATCGTACATCCGCCGGTAATCGACGCCGGTCACGCGCATCCATGCGTTCAGCAGGCGCATCGGCAGCGGGTCGCGCAGCCAGTCGAGCAGCAGCAGGCGTCCGCCGGGGCGCAGCACGCGACGGATCTCAACCAGCCCCGCGTCCGCATCGTCCCAATAGTGCAGCACCGAAGCGGAGATCGCGGTATCGAACGACCCGTCACGCAGCGGAAGCCGCTCCGCATCCGCCGCGGCGAATCCCGCCGGCCCCGCCTCGCCGCTCGCCTTCCCCCGCGCGACCCGCAGCATCTCCGGGGACAGGTCCACGCCCACGTATCCATCGATCCGCCCCGCGGAAGGCACCAGGAGCGGCAGCAGGTTGCCCGTGCCGCATCCCAC
>DASQBH010000259.1:0-2114 GCA_035635315.1 Longimicrobium sp. | reverse complement strand
CGGGCGGCTAAAGCCGCGGCTGGAAATGCACAAAGCCCCGCAAACTGCGCGGGGCTTCAACGGTGTAACTCCATACCTCGTCGAAGTTTATACCCTCTCCCGCTTGCGGGAGAGGGTGCGAGCCTAAGCGAGCGGGTGAGGGCTACTCCCCCCGGAACACCGGCTTGCGCTTCTCGTTGAAGGCAGTAATGCCTTCCTTTGCGTCGGCACTGCGGAAGCAGCGCATCTGGCGTTCGCCCTCGGCGGCGAGCATGGCGTCGAGGCCGGAATCCAGCGACGCGGCGAGGGTGCGCTTGGCCAGTTTGAGGGCGAGCGGCGGCTTGGCGGCGAGCTCCTTGGCCAGCTTCTTCACCTCGTCCTCGAACCAGTCCTCCGCCACCACGCGCTCGAACAGGCCGATGCGCTCCGCCTCGCGCGCCTCCACCATCCGCCCGCTCATCACCAGCTCCGCGGCGCGCCCGGGGCCCACCAGGCGGGGCAGGGTCCACGTGGCGCCCCAGTCCGGGTGCAGGCCGATGCGGTTGAAGGTGATGCCGATGGTCGCCCGCTCCGACGCCACGCGAAAGTCGCACGCCAGCGCCAGCGAGGCGCCCGCGCCCGCAGCGGGACCGTTCACCGCCGCGATCACGGGCTGCTCCACCGACCGCAGCCGCGCGATGACGCGCATCCCTGCCTGCACCAGCTTTTCGAAGGCTTCTTCGTCGCCGCGCTGCAGCAGGTCGCTCATCACCTCCACGTCGGCGCCGGTGCAGAAGCCGCGGCCCGCGCCCGTGATGACGATCACGCGGACGGCGTCGTCCGTGGCCGCGTCGTTCAGGGCATGGAGCAGGCGGTCGCGCATGTCGCCGGCAAAGGCGTTCAGCCGGTCGGGGCGGTTGAGGGTGATCCAGGCGACGCCGTCGTCCACGCGCAGCAGGACCGGGTCGGTGGATGCGGATGCGGTCGGGCTCATGATTCCACCCGCTCCACGATCATCGAGATCCCCTGGCCCACGCCGATGCACATGGAGGCCAGCCCGTAGCGCACCCCCTGCCGGTGCATCTCGTGGACGAGCGTGGTGAGGATGCGCGCGCCGGACGAGCCCAGCGGGTGCCCCACCGCCACCGCGCCGCCGCTGACGTTGACGATCTCCGGGTCGATCCCCAGCTCGCGGACGCACGCGACGGACTGCGCCGCGAACGCCTCGTTCAGCTCCACCAGCCCGATGTCGGGGATCGACAGCCCCGCCAGCGCCAGCGCCTTGCGCGTGGCCGGCACCGGGCCGATCCCCATGCGGTGCGGCTCCACCCCCGCCACCGCGCTGGCGACGATGCGCGCCATCGGCCTGCGCCCCAGCCGCTCCGCCGCCGCGCCCGACGCCACCAGCAGCGCCGACGCGCCATCGTTCAGCCCCGACGCGTTCCCCGCCGTCACCGTCCCGCGCTCCTTGCGGAACGCCGCCTTGAGCCCGGCGAGCGACTCCAGCGTAGTGTCCGCGCGCGGATGCTCGTCCGTATCGACGACCTTCGGCGGCCCTTTGCGCTGCGGGATCTCGACGGACACGATCTCGCTCGCGAAGTGCCCCGCGGCGATCGCCTTTGCCGCGCGCTGCTGGCTGTTGAACGCGAACGCGTCCTGGTCCTCGCGCGAGACGCCGAACTCCTCCGCCACGATCTCCGCCGTCTCGCCCAGCGAAACCGTCCATTCCGGCGGCATCTTCGGGTTGACGAAGCGCCAGCCGAGCAGCGAGTCCGCCATCTGCGGAACGCCGCGCGCGTAGCCTTCTTCCGGCTTGAGCATCACCCACGGCGCGCGCGTCATGCTCTCCACGCCGCCGGCGATGAACGTCTCGCCCTCGCCAGCGCGGATGGCGTGCATCGCGCTGCGGACGGCTTCCAGCCCCGATCCGCAGAGCCGGTTCACCGTCTGCCCGGGGACGGTGACGGGAAGCCCCGCCAGCAGCAGCGCCATGCGCCCCACGTTGCGGTTGTCCTCGCCCGCCTGGTTGGCGCAGCCGAAGATCACGTCGTCCACCACGGATGGATCGATCCCCGTCCGCTGCACGATCGCCTTTACGACGGTGGCCGCCAGGTCGTCCGGCCGCACCGAAGCGAGCGCGCCGCCAAAACGCCCCA
>DASQBH010000258.1:0-3418 GCA_035635315.1 Longimicrobium sp. | reverse complement strand
GACCGTGGGGCTGTGGCGGCGCGGCCGCGCGCAGACGCTGCTGCGCCGCACGCGCGCGCTCCCGCGGCGGTGGGGAGGGCGGGGGCTGGCGGGGGCGCTCGCGTGCCTGGCGGTGTTCCTGGCGAGCGGCGGCTTCGTCTTCTACAACACCAACGTCCTGGGCCCGTACGAGACCGGGGAAGACGTCGGCGACTGGCGCGAGGCCTACGAACGGACGTACCGGCGCTACGAGCACCTGCCGCAGCCCAGCGCCGTCGCCCTGCGGACGGCGGTGGAGTTCTTTCCGGAGGAGCGCCGCTTCCGCGTGGCGGGCACCTACTCGCTGGAGAACCGTACGGCGCGCCCCATCGACACCGTGCTGGTATCGCTTCGGCGGCAGCTGCGCCCGGAGGTGATGGAGCTGCGGGGCGCGCGCCTGCTGCGGTATGACGCCCGGTTCGGCACGTACCTGTTCGTCTTCGACCGCCCGCTCGCCCCGCGGCAGGGGACGGAGCTCCGCTTCCGCATCCCGTCACCTGCGCACCGGGTGGAGGCGGCCGAGTTCGATTACTCGGTGGTGGACAACGGGAGCTACCTCACGCGCCAGGCCGCGTTCCCCCGCCTGGGCTACGTGGTGGGCTACGAGCTGGAGCATCCCTACATCCGCCAGCTGCGCGGCCTGCCACCGCCGCGCAAGGGCACGGGGATGCAGAACGACCCGTCCAACGACGACCAGCGCGACCTCTGGCTGACGCTGGATGCCACCGTGTCCACCAGCGGCGACCAGGTGGCGATCGCGCCCGGCGAGCTGGTGCGCGAGTGGCGGCAGGGCGGGCGCCGCTTCTTCCGGTATCGCACCGCCGGTCCCATCACCCCCGTGTACGCGTTCGCCTCGGCCCGGTACCAGGTACGGCGGGTCAACCACCGTGGCGTGATGGTGGAGGTCTATCATCACCCCCGCCACGGCGCCAACGTGGGGAAGATGCTGGCTACGGCTACACGCTCCATCGACCTGTTCAGCGACCGCTATGGGCCCTACCCGCACCGCCACCTTCGCATCGCGGAGCTGCCGCGCTACTGGCCCTTCGGGGGGTTCGCGCTTCCCGGGATGATCGTGCTGACGGAGGATGGGAGCTTTCTGACCCATGACGGCCGCGGCGGGGAGGTGGACCTGGTCACGCGGCGCGTGGCCCACGAAGTCTCGCACCAGTGGTGGGGCCACGGGCTGTACCCGGCGCGCGTGGAGGGGGGCGCCATGCTGGTGGAGACGCTGGCCAAGTACTCGGACCTGCGTGTGCTGGAGGCGATGCGGGGCCACGCCCAGGCGCTTTCGCTGCTGCGGTTCGAGCGCGAGTCGTACCTGCTGTGGAGGACGTACCTGCCCATTCCCGAGCCGCCGCTGACGCGCGTGGTGGACCTTGAGCACGTGTATTACTCCAAGGGAACGATCGTGATGGATGCCATCCGCGACCTGATCGGCGAGGATGCGCTGGACCGGGCCCTCCGGCATCTCATCCGGACGCATGGTCCCGGGATGCCGCGCGCCACCGTGGCGGACCTGCGGGCGGCGCTGTGGAGGGAGGCGGCGCCGGAGCACCAGGCGCTGATCAGCGAGTGGATCGACGGCGTGACGTTCTACCACCTGCGCGTGGAGTCTGCCACCGCGCAGCCGTTGCCCGGCGGGCGCTGGCGCGTCACGGCGAGCGTCCGGGCCCGGAAGACGAACGACCCGGGCGGCGGAACCCCGGTGACGGAGGCGTCGCTGGACGAGGCCATCGACGTGGCCGTCTTTGCGGACGACCCGATCGACACCGACGCCACGCCGCTCTATGCCGGCAAGCACCGTCTCCGCGGCGGCCTGGCCGAAGTGACCTTCGAGGTGCAGGGCCGGCCCGGCTACATCAGCCTGGATCCCTTCGAACGGCGGATCGAGGCCGAACGGGCGGACAACGTGCGGCAGGTGACGACCGTACGGCAGTAACGTTGCTTCGCTCGAAAAACGGCGGGGGGAGCACCGATCGGTGCCCCCCCGTCTTTCATCCAGCTACCACAGCACGCATCGGTCCGCCGCGACCAGGCTCCTCCGCCTCCGTAGCTGCCGCGACGACGTCCGCCGGCACGTACACCTCGCCGACGCGCTGGCGGGACTCGGCAGACTTCTGCGCCATGTGGGCTACGCCGCCGCCACGTGGTGCACCACCGACGCAGCCAGGTGCTCTGCCTTGTCGCGTGCGCTGGTGAGCCGCGCCTCCATCTGATCGCAAAGCGCCATGAGCTGATCCACCTTCGCCACAATGCGGCGCTGAGTGCCCAAGGAGGGAACAGGAATATTAATGTTTTTTAGTTGACCTGCACTAATACCGATGTTGCCAACTGTCGTTGCGCAGAAAGCCTCGACTCTTTGTCGTGTCTCTGGGGCATTGAAGGCGTACCGGATATAAGCGGGATCCGCCTGTTCGCGCTTAACGCGGAAGCGGATCAGTTTATCAGGATAGACTTGGGTAGTGCCAGAATAACCGGTATACAGGCTCAAACGCCCCACATAGTGCAGGTTTCCATTGAATCGGCACGCCAAGAGATCGCCCGGAACCAAGCGAAACTTCTCAATGGTTTCTGCATCAATATCGAGGTACTTGTATTCTAGCTCATCGACCAGGGCATCCTGGCGAGAGGTCCCAGCGCTGATCCGCAGGATCGGAGTTCCGGTTGGATCGTCGCTTGGCTTCGTAGATATGCCGTTCAGCGAGTTTTCAGCCAGAATGTTTCCTAGTGGCCACATGGCTGAAGTGGCATCGAACGGCACCAGCTTGCCGCGCACCGCCAACTGCAGCACGGATTGCCGCAACTCGGCTACTGTCTCGGGCGTGTCGTACAGCAGGTCGAAGTTCTCGTGCAGGCGCTGCCAGTGCTCGGCAAGGTCGGCATTGTCGGTCGCGGCCGTAAGGTGGTGCAAGGCGGAGCGATTCAGGCGAGTACGAAGTAGAACGCGCCGCTGCTGCCGCGCCTCCAACTCATCGCAGAGCGCCATCAGTTCGTCCACCTTCGCCGCGATGCGTCGCTGCTCAGGGAGGGGTGGGAGCGGTACCGGCAACTCGGCGAGTCGTGCTTTGCTCAGTCCTTCCCGCGAGATTCCTACCTGAGCCTGGTAGATGAAGCTCTGGAAAAACGGAGCGATAAAACAGATGTGAAGGAACCGCCGGGTTTCTCTATCGACTGGTCGAACAATAGAGACATGTTGACTCACGTTTCCTTCGTCAAAATCGTCCGGTACAACCGCGCTACGGCCGATTGAGGCTCCGGTGATGTTGAGCAGCACGTCGCCAGGCTCAATTGCGGTTCCCGACATCTGCCTGTGCACGTTCGCCGGAACGTGGGCAACGTCGCCAAGTCGCAGGCCTTTATTCCAGACGTTCTGCGAGCGAAGGAACTTTACACCCGT
>DASQBH010000257.1:0-2653 GCA_035635315.1 Longimicrobium sp. | reverse complement strand
GGTGAGGCGATGGATCCGGTCCATCCACCGATCCTCCCGCAACGCCGTGAGGAGAGAGGGTGAGGGATGATGGCGACGATCCGATGCATCGACCCGTTGGTCTTCCGCCGGCCGCGGCGTGTCCACGCCCCGCACGGTTGCGAATCCCGGCGCGAGGAACGATCTTCGGCAGGGAAAACGCAGCCGGCGATCCCCGCCCCCCATCCATCGCAATGACCCCGACGCGCACCCTGGCCGCGCTGGCGCTGTGCCTGGCCGCCGCGGCCGCCTGCGAGCGCAGGCCCGTGGTGGAAACCGAGCCCGTCGCGCTCACCCCGCCCGCATTCCAGTACCCCGAGGACCTGTGGGACGCGGGGGTGGAGGGCAAGACGGTGCTGCGCATTCTGATCACCGAAAAGGGAAGCGTGGACAGCGCCCGCGTGGAGACGCCCAGCGGCTACGCGGCCTTCGACAGCGCGGCGCTGGCGGGGACGAGCGCGCTTCGCTTCGATCCGGCAAAACGGGACGGCACCCCCGTGCGCAAGTGGGTGCTGCTCCCCGTTGAATTCGACATCGCCCCGGCCGACTCGGCAGCGCCTGCAGCGGCGGCGGACGAGTCCACGCTGAAGACTACCACCCCGGCCGGATCGGCAAAGCCCGCGGCCGCGCAGGAGACCCCGACCCAATGACGCAGTCCGCGCTCGACATCGCGTTTTCGCGCCCCCGCCACCAGCGCCCGTACGACAACGTGCTGGGCACCATCGGCTGGACCCCCCTCATCCGCCTGAACCGCGTGAACGCGGGGATCCGCACCCCCATCTACGCCAAGGCCGAGTTCTTCAACCCCGGCGCCAGCGTCAAGGACCGCATCGGCCCCGCCATCATCGAGGCGGCCGAGGCGGAGGGCACGCTCAAGCCGGGCGGCACCGTGGTCGAAGGCACCAGCGGCAACACGGGGCTGGGGCTGGCGCTGGCGGCGGCCATCAAGGGGTACCGCTGCGTCTTTACCATCCCCGACAAGATGAGCCAGGAGAAGGTGCGCCTGCTCAAGGCGTTCGGGGCGGAGGTCATCGTCACCCCCAGCGCGGTGGCGCCCGACCATCCCGACAACTACGTGATGCGGGCCAAGCAGATCGCCGAGGATACGCCCAACGCCATCCTGGCCAACCAGTTCTACAACCAGGCCAACCCGCTGGCCCACTACCGCACCACGGGCCCGGAGCTGTGGGAGCAGACGGAGGGGCGCATCACCCACTTCGTCTCCGCGGCGGGGACGGGGGGGACGATCACGGGGGTGGGGCGCTACCTCAAGGAGCGCAAGCCGGGGGTGCGCATCATCGGCGGCGACCCGCAGGGCTCCATCCTGGCGGAGTACTCGCGCACGGGCGTCAAGCCGGAGTCCGCGCCGTACAAGGTGGAGGGGATCGGGCAGGACAAGATCCCCGGCACGCTGGACATGTCGGTGGTGGACGAGTGGCGCACGGTGGACGACCGCACGTCGATGGGGATGGCCCGCCGGCTCACGCGCGAAGAGGGGCTGTTCGTGGGCGGGTCGACAGGCCTCATCGCCCACGTGGCGCTGGAGGTCGCGCGCGAGGTGGACGATCCCGACGCCTGCATCGTCTTCGTCCTGTGCGACACGGGGGAGCGCTACCTGTCCAAGGTGTTCAGCGACGAGTGGATGCAGGAGAACCAGCTGCTGGACCCGGCGCGCATCTCCGCCGGCGACGCGCTGTCGAACAAGGAGTCCGGCGCGCCCAGGGAGCTGGTCTCCGTCCGCCCGGAAACGCCGGTGCGCCAGGCGCTGGGGCTGATCACCACCCACAACGTGAGCCAGCTGCCGGTGATCGTGGAGGGCGACTGCGTGGGCCACCTGTCGGAGAGCACGCTGATGGCGCGGGTGATCGAGGACACGAAAGTCCTGGACCAGTCCGTCCAGCACGTGATGGAGGCCCCGCTGCCGGTGGTGGACGCGCACGTGGACATGCCCGGCCTTACCCGGCTGCTCTCGCGCCAGAACCCGGCGGTGCTGGTGCGGCGGGGCGGCCGGCTGGCCGGGATCATCACCCGCTACGACGCCCTGCGGTACATCACGGACGGCCGCTGAGCGGGCAAGGCGTTCCGCGGGACGGCAGGAGGACGGGAGCGCGGCAGGGTCCTGAAAAGATCGGGGATACAGAGGAACGGACAACAGCCGGAGGAACAGAGACCAACCCCCGGGTTTCCTCTGTTCCTCCGGCTTTTGTCTGTTCCTCTGTACCCTTGCGCCGTTCCGGAACTGAACGAGATGACGCAGCGGGCTGAATCCGTTGTCTCTGCGTCCTTTTCTTTTCCCTCTGCGGCCGCGGCGTGAAACCGGTTTTTCCTCCGCGGGATGGGCGAGACCCTGCACAAAGGAAGGCTGATACACCGGGCCGGAGCAGCTGCGGGAGAGGCGGCAGAGCCCGCGCCGCTTCGGGACTTCGCGTATTCCGTTGTCGATCAGGCGTTTTCGAGCGCTCGTTCGAAAAGCGCGACTCCGTTGACGCTCGGTGCGAACACGTTACATTGTTGCCTGTCTCGCGCCGGCCGAACCCACTATCATGTTCGCCGGACGAGGCGTCCCGAGCGGCAAACCCCGAATCCCCCGAGGAAAACTTGATGAAACGACGTACGCACTCAGCGGCTGCGATGC
>DASQBH010000256.1:0-4239 GCA_035635315.1 Longimicrobium sp. | reverse complement strand
CCCTCCCCGTTCGTTCCTCACGGAGAGGGGAGAATTCGATCGCGCTTCGGACGGGTTCCTGCCGTTCTCCCTCCCCCACGCAGTTTGTGGGGGAGGGCCGGGGAGGGGGGCGCCCACCATCTCGCACCGGCCCGTCCGAAGCGCGGCCAACCCTGCCCCACCCCAACCTCCCCCAGCAGTTTTGGGGGAGGTGGGCCGGTGGTGCCGGCCCGGAGGGGGCGGACTCCGAGCCCTGCCGAAGCGCCCCGGAGCCCGTGCCGTGTATCCCCTCTCCCGCGCAGTTTGTGGGAGAGGGCAGGCGAGGAACGAGCCGGGTGAGGGCCCTCAGTACGCCTTCCGGATCTCCGTTCCCGGATAGTACGTCCGCAGGATGGTGCGGTAGTCCTGGCCGGCCCGGGCGCGGCCCATGGCGCCCACCTGGCACATCCCGATGCCGTGCCCCCAGCCCCCGCCCGTCGCCACGATCTCCGTCACCCGCCCCCCGCTGCGCGTGAGCGCCACGTCGAACTTGCTGCTGTTCAGGATCCCCGTCGGGCTGCCGTTGCGGATCGGCGGCAGGATCCACCGCACCCGGTCCTTGCCCACCGTGAACGAGCCCGCGTCCGTGTCGATCCGCATCCGCCGCACCCGGTCCGACGGGGTGCGCTCCAGCACGCGCATGTCCGTGATGCGGGTGATGCGCCGGCCGCCCAGCGAGTCCGCCAGCGTGCGGTTCAGGATGCCGACCAGCTGGTCGTGCGTCCAGCGCTCTTCCCAGCGAAAGCGGCTGCTGGCGCGGTCGTACGCCTGCCCGCTGGGGTCGACGTCGCGCACGGAGACCAGGTACGGCACCGGCGCGTTGTTCCACACCTCGTCGATCGCCGCCGTCTGCCCGGCGCACGTCGAGTGGTAGTACGCGGTGATCGGCTGGCCGTTGTACGCCAGGATCTCGCCCGCCGTTTCACGCACGGCGCGGTTCACCGTCTCGTTTTCCGCCGCCGCGCCGCCGTACACCTGGTCCTCCACCGTGGCGTAGACGTCGAAGCCCTGCTGCTGGCGGCGGCCCAGGTAGGTGACCGCGTACGTCCGCGCCGCCACCGCCTGCGCCTTGATGGCCTCGTAGATGTCCAGGTCGAAGCGCCCGATCTCCCGCGGCACCACGCCCAGGAGGTAGGTCTCCATGTCCAGCCGGTTGACCACCGTCAGCCCGCCGCCGGTCGCCTGCTGGATGCGCAGCTCGCCGCGGTAGGGCGCGTTGCGCACCGTCAGCGTTCCCCCGGCGCTCGCGGGGCGGAGGACGAGCGGCGGCCGCAGCCCCGCCGCGGACGGTCCGCCGGCGGACTCCATCGTCACCGTCGCGCCCGCGTCGCGAAACGACACCGTCTGCCCGCCCCGCAGCCGGCCGATCTCCCGGCCGTCCTCCGTCTGCACCGTAAAGTCGCCCGCGGAGGTGACTGACACCGCGCTGGTGTCCACGATCAGCCCCACGCGCACCGCCGTCGCGTTGGCCACCGGCGCCACGTCCACGGGCTGCGCCGGCGGGGCGGGTGGCGGCGTGGGGGCGATGACGACGGTGTCGCGCGGTGGCCGCGCCGTGTCGCCGATGACCACCACGGGGACGGTGGGGATGCGCGTGCCGCGCGGTGCGCAGGCGGCGGGCGCCAGCAGCGCCAGCGCGGCCGCGGCGCTACGCCAGTGCCTCATCCAGTGCCTCGCGCGCGCGGGAGATGGTTTCCTCGACATCCTGCTCCGTGTGGGCGGTGGACATGAACCCGGCCTCGAACGCCGACGGCGCGAAAAAGACGCCGCGCCGCAGCAGCGCGTGGTAAAAGCGCCGGAAGGTCTCCACGTCCGACGTCTTTGCGTCGTCGAACGATCGCACCGGCCCTGCCGCAAAGAACAAGCCCCACATCGACCCGTAGCTGCCGCCGCTGGCCGGCACGCCCCGCTCCGCCGCGTTGGCCAGCAGCCCCTGCACCAGCCGCCGCGTCCGCTGCTCGAGCAGTGGATACGGATCCTCCTCGCGCAGGATGCGCAGCTGCGCCAGCCCGGCCGCCATCGCCAGCGGGTTGCCGGAGAGGGTGCCCGCCTGGTAGACGGGGCCCACGGGCGCGATCCAGTCCATCACCTCCCGCCGCCCGCCGTACGCACCGACGGGAAGCCCGCCGCCGATCACCTTGCCCAGCGTCGTCAGGTCCGGGCGGATGCCGAACCGCTCCTGCGCGCCGCCGGGCGCCACGCGAAAGCCCGTCATCACCTCGTCGAACACCAGCAGCGCGCCGTCCGCCTCCGTGATCCGCCGCAGCGCCTGGAGAAAGCCGTCGTCGGGCGCGATGAAGCCCGCGTTGCCGACGACGGGCTCCAGGATCACGCAGGCGATCTTGCCCGGATGCGCGCGAAAGACGGTCTCCACCGCCTCCAGGTCGTTGAACGGCGCCGTCAGGGTGAGCTTCGACAGCTCCGCCGGCACGCCCGGCGAGTTGGGCAGCCCCAGGGTGGCGACGCCGCTGCCGGCCTTGACCAGAAAGCTGTCGCCGTGCCCGTGGTAGCAGCCGTCGAACTTGAGGATGAGCTCGCGTCCCGTGAAGCCGCGCGCCAGGCGGACGGCGCTCATGGTCGCCTCCGTGCCGCTGTTGACGAAGCGCAGCCGCTCCATGGAGGGAAAGAAGCCGCGCACCGCCTCCGCCAGCTCCACCTCCGCCGCGGTCGGGGCGCCGTAGCTGGTGCCGCGCGCCGCCGCGTCCGCCACCGCCCGGACGACGGCGGGGTGGGCGTGGCCCAGGATCAGCGGCCCCCAGGAGAGGACGTAGTCGATGTACTCGTTGCCGTCCGCGTCCCACAGCCGCGAGCCGAGCGCCCGATCGACGAAGAACGGGTCGCCGCCCACGCCGCGAAAGGCGCGCACGGGGGAGTTGACGCCGCCGGGCGTGATGTCGCAGGCACGGCGGAAGAGCGTGCGGCTGTTCGCGTTGCGGTCCATGGCTGGCGTTGTGGCCGTGCTTTTGCCCTGTGCCGCGCTGTCCGAGTTGGTCATGCTATCCAGCAAGAGGAAATTCCGATGACGAAGCGCATCTGGGCCCTGCTCCTGGCCGGTCTTCTGGCCGGCGGCACCGCCGCCTGCAACGACAACGCCGAAGACCACAACAACGAGGCCGCCGAGGAAGCCCGCTCCGGCGACACCGAAGAGGCGGCCGAGGAGCAGGCCGAGGCCCGGCAGGACTCCGCGCAGGGCGACATCACCGAGGGCCCCAACTAGGCGCTCGCCGGTTTTGAACGCCCCCGCGTCCGGTCCGGGCGCGGGGGCGTTCGCGTGTCTACGAGCGAAAGTTGCCGAACGCCAGCTCCAGCCCGAAGTCCTGCTTCTTGAGGTGCGCGATCACCGCCTGCAACTCGTCGATGCTGGGGCTGGTAACGCGCACCTGCTCGTCCTGGATCTGCGCGTTCACCTTCTTGAACCCCGCCTCCTTGATGGACTTGACGATCTCCTTGCCCTTTTCGGTGCTGATGCTCTGCACCAGGGTGATGGTCTGCCGCGCCTTGCCGCCGAACGCCTGCTCCACCGTGCCGTAGTCCAGGTTGCGGATGGGCACGCCGCGCTTGATGAGCTTGCTCTGGATGATGTCGACCAGCGCGGTGAGCTTGTACTCGTCGTCGGCCAGCAGCTTGAGCGTGCCGTCCTTCTTGCTGAACTCGATCTCGGCCGTGGCGCCCTTGAAGTCGTAGCGCTGCTGGACTTCCTTGTGCGCCTGGTTCACGGCGTTGTCCACCTCCTGCAGGTCAACGCTGGAGGTGATGTCGAAGGTAGAGGTCTTGGCCATCGTTTGATCGATCGGATGTCGGTCCGTAGCAGTTGGGCTCGCAAGCGCCAATGTAGGCGGACCGCGCGTGGAGAGGCAACCGCTTGCCACACGTCACGCCTTCTCACCTCCCATACCTGATTGTGACTTCCTGAGGGAGCGCCCTCACGGAAGCTTGAAGTTTACACAACCGGCAGCACGCGACCGAAGGATCTCCTCTCGGCGGCGCCGGGACTGGAATCAGGGCATGGAACCGGCCCCACGGTCATGCAGGCGAGATCCTTCGGTCGGCGCTCCGGCTCCTCGACGAGAAACAGGATTGGCGCGGCGCCTCCCTCAGGAAGTCATCACTCCGCTCGCGGGGGCCGTGCTGGGGAACAGCCCACAACGCAAGGAACCCTCCCCCGGAGCACCGGAGAAGGGTTCAAAGACGATGGGGACGTCCTGATCAGGTCAGGAAGGT
>DASQBH010000255.1:0-2070 GCA_035635315.1 Longimicrobium sp. | reverse complement strand
GTCCGCATGGTCCGCGGACGCCCGCCGGGTCTTCTCACGGTTGAAAGCGAGAGACCATGCCCGTTGCCCCCTGGATTTCCGTGGAGCCGTCGACCACTCCCGCCGCCATCCTGGGCCCGCTGCCCTGGGTTCCCGGCAGCGTCACCTACGACGTTCCCGCCAGCGTCGTTCCCCAATCGGCGAGCGGGATCCTGGTCTTTGCGTGGTACGCCCTCTTCGGGCGGATCGGCCAGCCCGGCTGGTGGCACTTCGCGGTGAACGTGGAAGGCGGGACGCAGAACTGGTTCAGCCTGCTGGTGGGCGCGGCGACCACCGCGCACGACGTGTCACCCTGCAATTCGCAGGCGTTCTGGCTGCCGATGCCGATCGATAGAAAGCTGGAGGTGACGTTCTTCAACGGCCAGCTTCCCCCCGAAAGTGGATGCCAGGGCAGCGTCGAGATCCACGGCTATGCTCCGGGTTGAGGGTGCATCCCGATACACGAAGCCCCGCACACATCGCGTGCGGGGCTTCGGCTGTCATGGAACCTCCTCAGCGTCCCTCTTCAGGCGGGGGGAGTCGCGCCTGGACGGCCGCCAGCAGGACGGGAAACGCTCTGCGTGCCTCATTGAGGTCACGAAGAACATCGGTGCGGCTGAGCTCGTGCGCCGCTCGCGGGACGCGGGGAGGGTAGCGAAGGTAGACCGCGTACTGCGTCAGCCCGGCCACTCCGCTGACGGCATCCGCGGTTCGTCGATCAAGCCGCCGTACCTGCTCGATCAGGCGGCTTGATCCTCCGGCTCCACCCCGTACGCCGTCAGCAGCGCCTTGAGCAGCTTTTCGATCGCCTGCTGCGCGTGAAAGCCGATCTGTGCGGTACCCCGAAGCTCCGCGGCGGCGGCGCCCATCTCGGCCCAGGCCAGATCGTCCCGTGCGGACTCAATCCACTGTCGAACCAGCGCTGTTTGAACTTCTTCCGGCGTTCGCATACAGAACGATTCCGTGGCGGTCCGCCGGATACGCGACCGTACCGGCAACGGGTCGGGACTCTTCGTATTCCATCTCCCCGAACACCTGTACGTCCACCGGGTGCTCGAAGGCGCTGAACAGGTCTGCCAGTCGCATGCTCGACGCACGCCAGTTCGACACCGGGTCGCGGAGCACGACCAGGATGTCGAAGTCGCTGGAAGGGCGTGCACGGCCCGTGACGCGCGATCCGTAAAACACGATGCGCAGAACCGCATCACCGACGGCTTCGATGATGGTATCGCGGATCTGGTTCGCTGCCTGCAGATCGTGTTTTGTAGGCATGCCGCTTCCGTCAGTGTTGACCCCTAGAATAACCGGGCGCAGGCCGGAGGATCAAGCTTCGGGCCCGCCTGACGTGCTCTCACTCGCCTACCCCACCCGCGTGGCGATCCACCAGGTGGTGCCGCCGGCGTCCTTCACGCCGCCGCGCCTGTCCTCGTCGTCCTTCTTGACCGGCTCCTGCACGGACTCCGCGCCGGCGGCCAGGGCGCGGCGGTAGGTGTCGTCCACGTCGGGGACGTAGACGTGGACGTGCGATGCCATCGGCGGCCACCCCTCGACACCGTCCGCCACCATCACCACCGTGTCGTCGATGCGCACCTCGGCGTGCATGATCCCGCCGTCCTCCGCGGCAAAGCGGCGCAGCTCCTGGGCGCCGAACACCTGCTTGAGAAAGTCGATGGTGCCGCCAGCGCCGGCGACGATCAGGTACGGCGCGACGGTGGTGTAGCCGGCGGGCTTGTGGGTCGATGTCATCGGTCTCCGGGTCGGTGGATAGGCGGAACGTTGGCGTAGCTCAGCGGGATCGCTTTTGGCCGCATGCTGCTCTGGATGGATAAAACGCTCCGTAACAGTCCGGGAGCCGATGTCGGCGCGAGCTACCGCCGGCCGCGGCGCCTGCGGGATGGGCGATGGATGGCGGCCACGAACTGCTCCAGCTCCTCCGGGTCCATCTCCTCCTGGACGGAATGCGCCTGCGCGAAAAGCCCTGCCACGAAGTGCACGCTCACGGTCAGTGCCACGACGGCGATGAGGACGGCGGTCCCGAGCCCGATCTCGGGA
>DASQBH010000254.1:0-2402 GCA_035635315.1 Longimicrobium sp. | reverse complement strand
CCCACCAGGAACACGCGGGCCAGCGAGACGAACGCCGCCGCCTTCACCCCCGTCGCCATGAGCGCCGTCACGGGCGTGGGCGCGCCCTCGTAGGCGTCCGGCGTCCACATGTGGAAGGGCACGGCCGCCACCTTGAAGGCGAAGCCCACCAGCACCAGGGCCATCCCCGCCAGCAGCATGGGGCTGCTCTGCCCGCCGGAGATCAGCAGCCGCACCAGCCCGGCCACGTTGCTCGTCCCCGTGGCGCCCCACACCAGGGCGATGCCGTACAGAAAGATGGCGCTCGTAAAGGCGCCCAGCAGAAAGTACTTGAGCGACGCCTCCGACGACCGCGCGTCCAGCCGGTCGAACCCCACCAGCACGTAGATGGCGACGGACATCACCTCCAGGCCGATGAACAGCAGCATGAGGTCGCTGGCGCCGGCCATGAGCATCATCCCCAGCACGGCGAACAGCACCAGCGCGTAGAACTCGCCCCGGTTGATCCCCCGGCGGTCCAGGTAGCCGATGGAGATCAGGATCGTCAGCGCCCCCGAGAGCAGGAACAGGCAGTTGGTGAGCCCGCGAAAGGCGTCCACCGCCACCATCCCGTTCGACACGTCGCGCAGCGGGTCGGTAAAGGTGGCGGTGGCGACGGTCTGCGTGACCAGGGGAAGGTTGGCCACGAAGGTGAGCGCCAGCACCCCGATGGACGCCCACGGCACCCAGCGGGCGGAGGGGCGGGACTGGTTCCCCTTCTGCATCACGTCGCCCAGCAGCACCGCCATGGCGCCCAGCGCAAGGACGATCTCCGGCAGCAGCGCCCAGAGGTAATCGGCCTGGTTGCCCACCAGATCCAGCGTACGGTCCATGAGTGCCAGGTCCTTTATCGGTTGTCGGCGGCGGCCACGGGCCGGCCGATCTCGGGGGCCAGGCGCGACGTCCGGCTAAGCTCCAGCACGCGCGCGGCCGCCGGCTCCATGCGGTCCAGGAACGGCTTGGGATAAAAGCCCAGCAGGATGATGAGCACCACCAGCGGGGCCAGCAGGCCGATCTCGCGCACGTTCAGGTCGGGGATCCCGCTGTTCTCGCGCTTCGACAGCGGGTTGAAGAGCATCCGCTGCACCATGGGCAGCATGTAGTACGCGGCAAAGATCACCCCCAGCGAGGCCACCAGCGCCATCCACGGCCGGGCCATGAAGGCGCCCACCAGCACCAGGAACTCCGAGGCGAACCCCGCCGTCCCCGGCAGGCCGATGCTGGCCATGGCCGCGAACACCAGCATGGTGGAGAACACCGGCAGCGACGCCGCCAGCCCGCCAAAGTCGTCGATCTCGTAGCTGTGCCGCCGCTCGTACAGCATGCCCAGCAAGAAGAAGAGCATGGGCGTGGAGAGGCCGTGCCCGATCATCACCAGCAGGGCGCCCTGCAGGCCAATCAGGTTGAAGGCGAAGATCCCCAGGATCACGAAGCCAAGGTGCGCCACCGAGGTGTACGCCACCAGCTTCTTGGCGTTGGGCTGCACCGCCGCCACCATGGCCGCGTACAGGATGCCGATGATCCCCAGCACCATGGCCCACGTCACCGTCCGCGGGTCGCGCGCGGCGTCGGGAAACAGGGGCAGGGCAAAGCGGATGAAGCCGTAGGTGCCCATCTTGAGCAGCACGCCCGCCAGGATCACCGAACCCGCCGTGGGCGCCTGCACGTGCGCGTGCGGCAGCCAGGTGTGGAACGGGAACATGGGCACCTTCACCGCGAACGCCAGCGCAAAGGCCAGGAACAGAAAGAACTGCTCGCGCCCGGTGAGCTGCAGCCGCAGGAAGTCGAAGTAGCTGAAGCTGGCCACACCGCCGCCCAGGGCAATGGGCCCGCCCGCCTGCGACTTGTGCCACAGGTACAGGATGGCCACCAGCATCAGCAGCGACCCCACCGCCGTGTACAGGAAGAACTTGACCGCCGCGTACACCCGCTCGCGCCCGCCCCACAGGCCGATGAGGAAGTACATGGGGATCAGCATCATCTCCCAGAACACGTAGAACAGGAACATGTCCACGGCCACGAACACGCCCACCACGCCGCTGGTAAGCGCCAGCAGGCTGGCGTAGAAGCCGCGCTCGCGCTCGCGGATGTACGTCCACGAGCCCAGCACCATCAGCGGCAGCAGCAGCGTGGTCAGCAGCACCATGAACAGGCTGATGCCGTCCATGGCCAGCTCGTAGCGGATCCCCCAGTCGGGAAACCAGGGCGCGCTCACGCAGTTGCTCATGGGCACCGGGGCGTCCTGCGTCCCCAGCGTGCACTGCGCCCCCGGGCGGAAGTACCTGAACAGGGGGAGCGAGACCAGGAACTCGGCCAGGCCCACCCACAGCGCCACGTGCTTGGCGTTGCGCTCGCCCGACAGGTACGCCGCCAGGGCGCCCAGC
>DASQBH010000253.1:0-2134 GCA_035635315.1 Longimicrobium sp. | reverse complement strand
CGGCGGATTTGATTTCCTGAGAGAGGCGCCGCTCCAAACCTGCTGCTACGGAGGTACTTTGGCGCCGACCGAGGATCTCGTCGGCAGCACGCGGGGGCTGGACCAGTGCCGTGAGGCCAGCCTCGCGATGGCCGAGACGAGATCCTTCGGTCGCGCGCAAACGGTTGACTAGCTTACAGTTCCAAGTGTGCGCTCCCTCAGGAAATCAAACCTCGGTTGTTCGAAAGATCAGATTCTTGAACACTCTGAGTCCTCCTGCCGATCCTCACCCTCACCACGAAACCAGCGAGCGATGCCCAGGTACCGCAAGGAAGTGCCGCACGATCTGGGGCGGGCGGAGGCGGTGGCGCGGCTCAAGGCCACCGCGGAATGGGCGCGCGGCTTCTCCGACCTGAAGGGATCGTGGGAGGGGAGCACGTTCACCTTCTCGCTCTCCGTCCAGGGGATCGGGGTGAGCGGCACCGTGGACGTGGAAGAGGATGCGCTCCAGCTGGACACCCGCCTTCCGCTGATCGCCATGCCGTTCGCCGGCTGGCTGCCGCGCGTGGCGCGAACCGCCCTGCAGCCGCGCCCCGCGTCGAACGGTGCCGATGCGGAGTCCGCCGCGAGGGCAGGGGATGCCGGGCACGACGCGGCGGATGCGGACGCCTCCACGCGCGCCGTCCTCTTTCTCCACATCCCCAAGGCGGGGGGCACCACGCTGGGCGAGTACGTCTACAACCAGTGCCGCGCCCCGGAGGATCACGACGAGGGGCTGCTGAACGCGGGCGTCCTCTTCATCCCCTACGGCTTCTTCAAGGAAGCGGACCTGCAGGTGCCCGACTACATCCGCCCGACGCTGGGCCGGGGCGACCTGCGCGCCGTCGTGGGCCACTTCTGGTTCGGCGTGCACCAGCACATGCGCCGGCCGTGGACGTACGTAACGCTGCTGCGCGACCCGGTGGAGCGGGTGGTGTCGCTCTACCACTACCTGAAGCTGGAAGAGCGGATGAGCCTGGAGGAGTTCGCATCCGCGCCGCCGTTCAAGGAAGCCGACAACGACCAGGTGCGCCGCATCGCCGGCGCGGACCCGGAGGTCGGCGGGTGCACGCGGGCGATGCTGGAGGCCGCGAAGCAGAACCTGCGTCGCCACTTCAGCGTCGTGGGCGTCACCGAGCGCTTCGACGAGACGCTCGTCCTTCTCAACCGCCGCCTGGGGTGGACCAGGGACGTCGCCTCCTATCCGCGCAACGTGAACCCGGACCGCCGCCCCACGGACTCCCTTCCGCAGTCCACCCTCGACGCCATCCGCGCCCGCCACGCGCTGGACGCCGAGCTCCACCGCTTTGCCGGCGAGTGGATGGACGAGGCGATCGTGGCCGAGGGTCCGGCGTTCCACGACGATCTGGCGCGGTACCGGGCGCTGGAGGCAGCCGCCACGCAGCCCCAGAGTGTGTTTGAGAATCTCCCAGGAGCTTGACTTCCTGAGGGAGGCGCCGCTCCGAACCTGCTGCTAACGCGGCACTTTGGCGCCGACCGAAGGATCTCGCCGGCAGCACCCGGGGGCTGGATCAGTGCCCGCGTTGCCAGCCCCGCGACAGCCGAGACGAGATCCTTCGGTCGCGCGCAAGCGGTGGAGCAACTTCAAGTTCCGGAGGCGCGCTCCCTCAGGAAGTCAATCCTCGATTATCTGAAAAACCATTCCTGAACACGCTCTCAGGAAGTCATGCCTTCTATTTCCGGATTACATATGAGAAGCCTGCTCTCGGGCCCCTCGTAACCATTCGTCGCGCGGCGCTCCGCAGGGGGTATTGCAAAACCTCGCGCGGGAAAGTGTCATCCTGAGGGCGGCGCCGCTCCGCAACCTGCTGGTACATCACGCTCTGGCGCCGACCGAAGGATCTTGCCGGCACAACGATGAGGCTGGATCTCTGCTGCCAAGCCTGTTCCCCGGCGCGGCGGAGAAGATCCTTCGGTCGCGCGCAACCGATTGTGCATCTTCTGGTTACACGTGGTGCGCTCCCTCAGGATGACATCGCGTTCGTGCGGGATCTCTCGGCGTCTGGCACCCCCCTCAGGATGTCAGCGCTCGTTCGCCGGACCTGGGATCAGCCGCGGATCCGGGTACGCTCGATCCGTAGCCGTAAATCTCCAT
>DASQBH010000252.1:0-2023 GCA_035635315.1 Longimicrobium sp. | reverse complement strand
ATCTACTTCATCAGCGTGGCGGGCCACGGCGACGCGACGGGGGCCAGCCAGTGGGGGGGGTACGCCAACTCGCTCGCCATCGCCATCGTCGCGCTCATGTCGCCCGTCCTGGGCGCCATCGCCGACTTCTCGGGGGGAAAGAAGCGGTTCCTGGGCGTCTTTACCGGGATCGGCATTGCCGCGGTGGCGGGGATGTGGTTCATCCACCAGGGTGATCTGCTGCTGGCGGCGGCGCTGTACCTGGTCGCCTCCATCGCGGCGTCGGCGAGCTTCGTCTTTTACGAGTCGCTCCTTCCCCACATCGCCAGCGAGGAGGAGGTTGACCGGGTCTCCACCGCCGGGTACGCCTTCGGCTACATAGGCGGAGGCGTGCTGCTGGCGGTGAACCTGGCCTGGATCCAGAAGCCGGACCTGTTCGGCATGCCCGCCGGAACGTTTCCCGCCCGGCTCTCCTTTGTCTCCGTCGCGGTCTGGTGGCTCCTGTTCTCCCTCCCCCTCTTCCGCGGCGTACGCGAGCCTCCACGCGCCATCGAGCCGGACGAGACGCCCACCGCCAACCCCGCGCGCATGGCGTTCATACGCCTGCGCGAGACCTTTCACGAGCTGCGTGGATACAAGAACGCCTTTCTCTTTCTGGTCGCGTTCCTGCTCTACAACGACGGGATCGCCACCATCCAGAAGATGGCCGCGCCCTATGCCACGGAGCTGGGCATTCCCCAGGGGGTGACCATCGGCGCCATCCTGCTGGTGCAGTTCGTGGGCATCCCCTTCGCCTTCGCCTTCGGGGCGCTGGCGGGGCGGATCGGGGCCAAGCGCTCGATCCTGCTGGGGCTGGTGCTGTACGCGGGGATCAGCATCTTCGGGTTCTTCATCGGCTCGCTACCCCCCGGGGAGCGGGCGCGCGCGTTCATCATCCTGGCGCTGATGGTGGGGACGGTGCAGGGAGGCACGCAGGCGCTCAGCCGCTCGCTCTTCTCGACGATGATCCCGCGCCACAAGTCCGGCGAGTTCTTCGGCTTCTACAGCGTCTTCTCCAAGTTCGCGGGGATCTTCGGGCCGCTCCTCTTCGCCTTCATGATCGGCCAGACGGGGTCGGGGCGGCACGGCATCCTGTCGGTGATCGGCTTCTTCATCCTGGGCGGGACGCTCCTCCTGTTCGTGGACCCCGTGGCCGGCGAGCGGGCCGCCCGCGAGGCCGAGGCCGCCGTCCGCATCCTCCCGGCCGACCCGGGCACGGCCGGCGTCTCCTGAGTCGGCCGCTCCGCTGGTCGATGTGAACGGAGGCGGCGTGCTGACCGTGTTGCGCGTCGTGGGAGTGGCGCTGATCCTCTTCGGCTTCTACGCGGCGATCGTGTACGGCGCCGCGGCACGCCGCATCCTGCGCCACGCCGGGGTCCGGTACCGCGGCTGGGACCGCGGGACGGACGCCATCCTCCGGTTCTGCGCCTTCGCGGGCGAGGCGCGTGGACCGTGGCGCGGACCCGTGCTGCGCGGCGCCCGCCGGTCGCTCCTCGCCGGCGTGCTCGCCTGGTTTGCCGGCGCGGCGCTGCTGGTGGGCTCGGTGCTGATCGAGATTCTCTGACGCCGCTGGTAGAGAGCGACGCGACTGGATCGACGGACGTGCCGCACCGCCCGCGGAGCGAATGAATTCGCCGCTGGAAAATCGCGAAGTCCGCCTTCGCGGACTGTAGCCGCAAGTGCCGGGCGCTGCGACACACGTGGTGCAGACGGCGCGTCCTGGGTGCGGACGCGCAGGTGCCCGGGAGCGCCCCACACCGCCGGGCCGCCGAGTCCGCGCAGGCGGACTTCGTGATTTTCCAGCCGCGGTTTCAACCGTCGGGACGGGGCTTGTCGCGCGCCTGGTTGCGGACGCGCAGGCGCCTGGGACGCTGCACCCGGCCGGGATGGACGTGCGGAAAACCGGAAGGGACCGGCGCATGGCTGCGCCGGTCCCTTCCGTTGTTGCGGACAACGTTGCTCAGGGTAGCTGGCCCACGCGAGCCGCCATGGTGGCGGTGCGCTC
>DASQBH010000251.1:0-2254 GCA_035635315.1 Longimicrobium sp. | reverse complement strand
CGGTCCATCAGCGCGTGGATCAGGTGGATGGAGCGGTAAAGGCCGCTTTCCCTTTCCCTCCACTCCTCGCACAGCGGCAGCGCATCGCCGATCGACCATTGCATCCCGAGCTCCGCCTGCAGCGCCTGGCCGAGTTCCTCCAGCAACGCGCGATCCATTCCACCCGCCGGGATCAGCTCGACCGGACGCAGCTTTCGCCTGCGCCCGGGCACGATGCAGCGGCGGAGCTTGACGGATTTCAGGCGCACGGCGGATGGATCGATTCAGAGGACATGCACGCCATCGTCAAACATCCACATTCCTGATCGCTGGATGACTACGGACGGCGGGCCCCATGCAGAAAATCGGCCGAACGTCGATGTCGTGTCCGCGAAGGCGGACAGCGTGACGTCGTTGCCGCGATTTCAATCGCTTTCGCGAACTCCGCGATCATCACGACCTCGCCGTCTGCACGAATCTCGGGGAGCGAAAACCGGGCGCCCGCATGGAGCGCCCGGCATCGTCAATCATCCACCGAAGCCGCGTCGTCTACATCCGCTTGTACGACGGTCCGCTGCCGCCCTCGCGCGGGGTCCAGCGCGGGCCGATGGCGTCCGTGGCCTTGCAGTCGATGCAGTTGGGCGCGTTGACCACCAGCTTGTCGCCGCTCAGCTCGTAGACGCCGGCGGGGCACATGTGCAC
Organism: Longimicrobium sp.; assembly: GCA_035635315.1. Lineage (GTDB taxonomy): Bacteria > Gemmatimonadota > Gemmatimonadetes > Longimicrobiales > Longimicrobiaceae > Longimicrobium. Next base: position 1,573 of record DASQBH010000251.1, on the reverse strand, counting down.
GTACAGCTCGGCGACCTCCTTCGGCACGTCCTGGCCCACGACCAGGTGCGACGGGATGTCGTCGCGGGTCTGGTTGCCGCTCTTGAACACCGCGTCCACCTTGCTGAACGTCAGCTTGCCGTCGGGGGTGAACGGCGTGGGCGGGGTCACCTTGCGCGGCACCTCGGCGTCGGCGTGCATCTCGATGCGCCCGCCGAACAGACGCCCGCCGCTGATGGTCATCAGCCCCGCCTTGAAGCCGCCCACGAAAAAGCCGTCCTTGAACGCCAGGCGCTGGTTGCGGCTCTTGTACAGGTCGTCCCGGATGTAGCTGCCCTCCACCATCTTGTCGTAGGCGGAGAGCGACGCGGCGGACACGTCGCCCTTCTTGAGTCCCTCGAAGATGGCGCGTGCGGCAAACATCCCGCTCTGCATGGCGTAGTGGATCCCCTTGAGTGAGGGCACGTCCACAAAGCCGGCCGTGTCGCCCACCATCACCACGCCGTCGCCGCTCTTGCGCTGCGGCAGGGCGTAATAGCCGCCCTCGGGGATGGTCTTGGCGCCCCACTCCACCATCTCGCCGCCCTCCAGGTACTTCCGGAAGTACGGGTGCTGCTTCATCCGCTGCAGCATCTGGTGCACGTCCAGCGTCGTCTGCCGGTAATCCAGCCCCACCACCAGGCCGATGGCGACCAGGTTGGGCTGCAGCGGATACATGAAGCTGCCGCCGAACGCATCGCGCGGCAGCGGCCAGCCAAGGGTGTGGACGATGCGGTCCAGCGGCTGCTTCGTTTCCCACAGCTCCTTTACGCCCAGCGCAAAGATCTGCGGGTTGTCGCTCTTGATTCCCTGCCACTGCGTCCACGCCTGCCCCAGCGCGCCGCGCGTCCCCTCCGCCAGCACCGTCACGCGCGCCGTCAGGTCCGTGGGCGGCTCGCCCCCGCTGCCGTCGCGACTCTGGCCGCTGGGCGTCGTCCGCACGCCGCGCACGGCCTGCCCCTCCACCAGGAGCGAATCGACGGGAAAGCCGGGAAAGACGTTCACGCCCAGCCCCTCGGCCTTTTCGCCCAGCCAGCGGCAGATCTCGCTGATGGACGCGGTAAAGTTCCCCGCGTTGTGCATGGGCGGCGGCGTGGGGATGGGGATCTGCCCCTTTTCCGTGAGCAGGACCACGGACTCCTTGCCCACCTTGTCGCGGAAGGGAAAGTCCGAGTCCTGGAGCTCGGGAAACAGCTCGCGGAATGCGCGCGGGTTGACGACGGCGCCCGACAGGTTGTGCTCGCCCAGCGCCGACGCCTTGTCCAGCACCGCGATCTGCGTCTCGCCCAGGGTGCCGCCGGCCTCGGTGTCCTTCTGGATGAGGCGCGCCAGCTCGATGGCGCACGCCAGCCCCGCCGGGCCCGCGCCCACGATGACGACGTCCATCTCGATCGCCTCGGCGTCGGGCGCGTCGGTGACGATCATCCGCTCGCGCGGAAGGGGCGGCTGGTGGCGGACGGGAAGGACGGTGCCGCGTGCAGCGTCTGCCATGCGTTCTCCGTGGGGCTGAAAAGCCGGTTCGTGTCGCGTCTGCTGGAAAGTCGCGGCGGATTAT
>DASQBH010000250.1:0-3012 GCA_035635315.1 Longimicrobium sp. | reverse complement strand
CGCGCAGTTTGCGAGGGGAGGGGGTCGGGGGGGACCGCAGAGGCACCCGGGAGGGCAGAGGAAACGGCACGAGAAAACTCTGTTGACTCTGCTGACTCTGTGTGAGGCCTATTCTTTAGCGGATCTGGCACCACGCAAAAGAGCCAGCGGAGGATCGCCCTCCGCTGGCTCTGCGTGAGACCCGCTCCCTGCGCGGCGGCGCTCAGGCGGGCTGCGCCACCGCCGCCGCCTGGTCACCGGCCACGGCCCACGACACCGGATCCTGCCACTCGAAGCTGGGGGCCCCGTGCGTGCCGTCCGGGTCGCCGTCGATGGGCAGCGCCATCATCTCGCCCGCGATGGGGGTGAGCGCGTGCATGCCGTTGATGATGGCGTCGTACAGCGCGTGGGGCGTGCCGTTGAACGCCTCGGCGATCTGGCTGAGCATGACCGAGTACTTGCGGTTGAACTCGTCGTTCAGCTGCGCCAGCCGCGACCCGGCCGCGTAGTCGCCGCTTTTGGGATTGCGCTTGATGGGGTACACGGCCGTGTAGTCCACCTCCAGCGGCTCGCCGGTGGGCGGGCCGTCGGGGGTGTCGCCGGGCTGGTACCTGCGCCCCAGCGCGATCTCGTTGAAGCGAAAGTAGTGCGCCAGGTCGTACTGCGTGTCGGCGTAGTGCTCGTCGGGGTCGTAGATGGACGCGCCGCCGCCCTCGCCCTGCTCGATGATCTCCTCCAGCGCCTCTTTGGCGGTGTCGAAGCTGGTGATGATGACGGGGTTGCCGCCGGATCCCCAGTAGAACTGCGGGTTCACCTGCAGCGCCGGGTCGCCGCAGAACACCGCGGCCTCGCCGAACTCGTCGCACATCTTCTTGAGCTGGTCGATGACCTCGTCGTAGAACGCCCCGATGGTGATGCCGCTGATGTCGATCTCCGAGAACTCCACCATGGCCTTTTGCCGCGTGGCCAGCTCGGTGGGCAGCTCGATCTGCAGAAAGGTGTCGATGGCCGCCGGCGAGAACGCCTCCAGGTTCACGTCGAACGCCCGGTCCTCGAACGTCTTGCCCTCGAAGTTCAGCCGCAGCGGGTAGCTGGGAACGTTCTCGCGCCCCAGCCGCACCGTGCCGCCCAGGCTGGAGACCAGGTTGCCCACCAGCGTCATGTGCAGCATCTCCTCCATCATCACGCTGCGGATGAGGTTGGCCGACACCCGGTTGGCGTACGGGTGGATGCTGACCAGCGCCGTGAAGTAGGGCGGAATGGTGGAAAGCTCCAGCTCCATGGCCGTCTGCAGGAGCCGGAACAGCTCATCTTTCTGCTGTTGCAAGGACATGGTCGTGGGCCCCGGCGTGGGTGGACGCGGCGATCAGGTGATCGGCCAGGCGAAGGGAGAGCGCGGTAAGGGTGAGCGTGGGGTTGATGGCCCCCGTGTTGGGAAAGGTGCCGTTGGAGCAGACGTACAGGTTGTCCACCCCGTGAACGCGCAGGTCGGCGTCCACCACCCCCTGGGCCTCGTCGTTCGCCATGCGCACCGTGCACGCCGCGTGGTCCGCCCGCATGGAGATGGAGGCCTTGCCCTGCGGCGTGGCGCCCATGGCGTGGAAGATGGCGTTCACGTGCACGCCGATCTCGTCCATCCGCTGGTTGAAGTCGTCGGCCTGGCTGAAGTCCACCACCGTCTCGATCATCCCGTTGTGGTTCAGCTTGTCCAGGTTGGTGACGCGGTTGGTGAACTGGCTGAAGATCTCCACCATCCCCTGGATCTGCACCTGAGTGGCGCCCACCACGTACTGGTCGATGGCGGCGCGGGTGGCCCCCGACTGCATCTGCCCCAGCAGGTTCACCCCGGGCGAGCTGGGCGGGTTGATCATCATCCACTTGCCCTTTGCCTGCTCCTGGGGGCTGTCGAAGTAGCGCGAGCAGAGGGTGGGAAAGTTCATCTCGGGCTGCAGCCGCTGCGGGTTGGTGGGCAGCGTGGCCGAGAAGGTGAAGTACGGGTGGGTGATGATGTTGCGCCCCACCAGGTCGTGCTGGTTGCCCACGCCCGACTCCCAGTACGCGGAGCGCGAGCGCAGCAGCAGCTTGGCGGATTCGATGGTCCCCGCCGCCACGATCACCCGGTTGGCCCGCACCTCGAACTGCTCGCCCGTCAGCCGGTCGTAGCCCACCGCCCCCGCCGCGCGGTTCCGGGAGTCCATCAGGAGCGACATGACCACGCTGTTCATGCGGATCCCCAGGTTGGGGTAGTTTCCCCACGTGGTCATGTCGTCCAGAAAGTTGTTGGCCGCGTAGCGCGCGCCGAACGGGCAGTACTTGCAGGTGCCGGTGGTCTGGCACGGCGCGTGGCGCGACAGCGTGTCGGTGATGCCGTGCCGGGCGATGGGCGTGTTGCTGTAGCTGATGCCCAGCGACGCCATGGCCTGGGCCACCGCCCCGTCCTCGAGCGTGTAGGGAAACGCGGGAAACGGGTACGGCGCGGTACGCGGCACCGTGGTGTCCTGCGAGTCGCCCGAGACGCCGATGTAGTGCTCGGCCCAGCAGTAGTACGGCTCCAGCTCGTCGTAGCCGAACGGCCAGTCGATGCCGATGCCGGTGTTGGTGTAGAGCTGAAAGTCCTCGGGCTTGAGCCGGAAGCTCCATCCGCCCCAGTGGATGGTGGAGCCGCCGTAGTTGAACGCGCGCCCGCCCCGCAGCGGCATGACCGTCTTGCCGACGCTCATGTTCTCGCCCGGGTAGTCGCGCTCCGGGTAGTTGAGGTCGTAGTACTGCGTGTACGGCAGGTTGCCGTTCACCACGTACTCCTGCCACAGCGCGCCGTCCATGCTCTTCACCCGCGTCGACGCCTCCAGGATCAGGATGGAGGCGTTGGCGTCGTGGTCCAGCAGGCGCTGCGAAATGGCGGCCGCGGCCACGCCGGAGCCGATGATCAGGGTGTCTGCGTCCGAGATCTTCATTGCTCCCCCCCGAACGTCCTGTAGGGTGCCGGCTGGCCGGGGATGTTGGCGCCGCCGATGTAGCTGGGCAGGTTCAGGG
>DASQBH010000249.1:0-3325 GCA_035635315.1 Longimicrobium sp. | reverse complement strand
AGAGGAACAGACAAAAGCCAGAGGAACGGAGGAAGATCGGTTTCCTCTGTTCCTCTGGCTTTTGTCCGTATCTCTGTACCCCCGATGTTGTTTTTCCTGGTCCCCGTGTCACGCTCGATTACCCGTCGCGTTCACTCCGCGTCCGGATCGTACGGCAGCACCTGGGGCTCGCCGCGGGGGACGAAGGCGCGGCCGGTCCAGGTGTAGCGCGAGCGGGTGAACATGCCCGGGCAGCACGCGCCCTGCGCGGTGTCGTCCTCGGCGCCGTAGGTGGCGGGATCGTGCGGGACCTTGCCTTTGCCGAGCAGCTCCACCACCAGCATCCCGCCTTCCGCGTACACGCGCTTGAGCCCGCCGGCGGCGCGGTCGCCGCTCTCGAACGACCACAGCAGCTCCGGACCGCGCGCCCCGGCGCCGTAGACGAAGATCCAGTGCGGGACCATGGTGCCGCCGGTCTCCGCGGTGATCGTCACGAGGGCTTCCTCGCGCCCGTCGCCGGTCACGTCGCCGTAGGTGACCGCATCCAGCTCGTATCGCAGCTCTTCCTCCCCCGCGTCGGGCTGGGTGCCGTCCACGAGCGTCCAGGAGGCCTCGCCGAACGCGTAGCGGAAGTTGCGGAAGTCCGTGTCACGCACGGATGCGCCCGCCACGGGCGACGGCTGCGCGGACGGCGGGGTGCCCTGGCAGGCGGCGGTGCCCGCGGTGGCGACGAGAAGGAATACGGCCGCGAGTGCGGACTGGCTCATCGGGAAGTCCCTGCGAAGGTACACGGGCAGTCGTGGATGATTCACCGCTCCACCCAGAGGTAGCTGGCGTGGCTGTCGTAGTCGATGCCGTGCTTCTTCTTCAGCTCCTGGATGTGGCGCAGCTGCGACTTGGTGTGCGGGCTGGCGACGCCGTCGCCCAGGGGCTCGTTGGTGTGGAGAAGGATCTCCTCCAGCAGGCTGCTGACGGTCATCCGCTTGTGCGCGGCAAGGTCGTGCAGCAACGCGGCGGTACTGCTTCGCTTTGCTGAAGGGAACGCGTGATTCCAGACACCCTCGTTACCTGCTGATCAGTTCCAGAACTTCCTTAAGCGTAGGCAGAAGAAGTGTGGTAATCGTCAGCACTACTGACTGCAGGCTCAATGGCCATTCATCAGCTCTTCGTATGTGGTCACGCCATTCCAACACCCTCTTAATACGGTTCTCCCGTTCGGCAGTCGGGTCATGGCGCCAATTGTTGTACTCCGACTCAAGCAACGTGGTCAATTCATTATCTGAAATCTCTTTACAACGTACAAGGAGCCGATGAACCCGGAAGTGGAAAATTAGGAAAAAGAGTATGATGCATGCCGCAGGAAGAAACACCCAGAGCATACCGAGATTTGTTTCTAATGCAATAGCTGGCCCCCCGGGAGAAAGCCATACCGAAAGGACTGCAAGTGCGTAGAGCGATGCCCCGATGATGAGTATTCGGAAATACGTTTGGTAGATTGTAGCGATGTGATCTGTCGGCCATCGGAAAGGTGAGCACTGGATCGGCAAATTGCTGATTCGCCACAGAAGGACGGAGAGACAGCCGAAACACCAGCCAAGGGCACCGTAGCCAAAGAAAAAGATCGCCGCCCAAAGGAAAAACAGAGTCCCAATCCAACCCTCCCACGGAACCCAGAAAATCACCGTTGATACTTCCCCGACGATGAGCAGCAACATACCACAAAGAACAATTCCCTCCCGACCCACCAAACTTCGGAGCTGGCCGGCGACCCATAGTGATGCCGCCGCACCGGATTGTTGGGTTATATTACTAACAGGTAAGGCCAATTGCTGTGCCCACTTCATGAGTGTAACTGCGATTGTCGGCAACACCACCGTGAGAAGTGCAAACAATACTTCAAATGCAATGAAGTCCCCTGCCCAGTTCCATCTGAACTGAAGGAGAAGATTAAGCAAAATAAGAACTACGATGCCGGCCGTTATCTGTACATGATAGCGCCGCAGCAGCCGCCAAAGCAATACAAAACAACGACCATCTTCTAGTGAAAGGTTTCGATGCGTATTCGTGTTTCGGGACATGGATTTCTCACTCCTTATCTGTTGCGTCAACGATATAGACCACCGGCCTCAGCCTGAAAGCATTGTAACGGGCTTGACTAGATGGGTTATGCAGACTATGCCCCACTCGCGACACACCAACGCGCTCAAAGAAGTATCACTATTGACCTTTCGTACCTTTGCCTCCACCGCGATCACGCTCCACCCAGAGGTAGCTGGCGTGGCTGTCGTAGTCGATGCCGTGCTTCTTCTTCAGCTCCTGGATGTGGCGCAGCTGCGACTTGGTGTGCGGGCTGGCCACGCCGTCGCCCAGGGGCTCGTTCGTGTGGAGAAGGATCTCCTCCAGCAGGCTGTTCACGCTCATCCGCTTGTGAGCCGCGAGGTCGTGCAGCAGCGCAGCGAGGCGCTTTTCCAGGCGCACGGGGACGTCCACACGCTCGATGGGGATCGGCTCGCCGAAGTTGAACGTGTACTGCCCGAAGCTGAGCCGGTAGCCGTTGGGGTCGCGCACCGCGTAATCGCGCAATCCGTAGTCGCGGTCGCCGATCTCCTCCTCCACCTGCACGCCGCGCGCGCGGTGAAACGCGTACAGCGCATCCACGTCGCCCACGACGAAGAACACGCTGCACCCTTCGGGAGCGGGCGTGCCCTGCCAGAGAAAGAGCTGCACCTCGCCCAGGTTCACCCCCGCGAAGCTCGGCGGCTCGCCCCAGGTGAATCCCGGCGCGAACCCCAGCTCGTTCGTGTAGAACTCGACGGCGGTCAGCAGGTCGGGGACGGCAAGGCCGGGGTGCAGCCGCTCGCAATCCACCTGCGGGGGCGCGTGAGGGATGGACATGGGGATCTCCTCGGGCTCGAGGGGCGCGGGCCAGGGGGCGCTCGGCGCGTATCAGGATAATGCCCGGGTGTCCGGGCGCTAGAGCTCCACCTCGCCCTGGATGCAGGTGATTGCCGGGCCGCCCACCCAGACGGTGCCGTCGGCGTCCTGCTCAATGCGGGGGCGGCCGCGGCGGCCCAGGCGCGTGCCCTGGCTGGCGACGTACGGCGCCGTGGCGCGGCCGCTGGCCAGCAGCCACTGCGCCAGCGACGCGTTCAGGCTGCCGGTCACGGGATCTTCCCGCATCGCCCCCTGCTCGTCGCTGAACACGGCCCGCACCTCCCACGCGCACTCCGCGCCCGGCGGATACGGCCCGACGATGCCGATGTTGAGCACCTCGTCGCCCGAATAGCGGCTGAAGTCCGGCTCCAGCGCCAGCACGGCGTCCGCATCCTTCAGCAGCACCGCCACC
>DASQBH010000248.1:0-3591 GCA_035635315.1 Longimicrobium sp. | reverse complement strand
GTTTCCACGCCCCCCGCGCAACCGCCGGCACGAACGCGTCCAACCCTTCCGGCGGAAACGCCAGCGTCCGCTCCTCCTCGGCGCTCTGGTAGGCGGCCATCAGCAGTTCCACCACGTCCACGCCGTCGTCGAAGGTGAGGTGTGGGGGCTCCAGGCCCATGTACGCGCGGACGAAGTGGCGGTTCTCGGCCTCGTAGCCGTAGGCGGCGGCTTCGTTGGCGACGACGGGCATCAGGCCCGACTCGGCGTTCTGCTTCTCCACCAGGTCCTCGCCCTCCCTGCCCTGCACCGCGCGGCTGAAGAACAGCTTGAGGCCGGTGTCCAGCGTGTTCCACGACATCGAGTACTCCGGCCCCAGCAGCTCGGCGGACAGCCGCAGCCCCGCGCCCACGTAGCTCCACGACGTGCTCGCCTCGCCCAGCACGCGCAGCCCCTCCGGCGTCTCGAACTCCACCGTCAGGCTGGCGAAGTCCTCAGCGGGGCGGCGCGTGTAATCCACCGACGGGCCATAGCGCTCGGCCAGCTGGCGCGCGTACTCGGGGCGCGTCCACTTGAGGCTGGCGATGTGGGCCGTGACCTTCACCGGGCGGAGGGTACGCAGCGAGGCGCCGGGCTCCGTCAGCAGGTGGCGGACGACGAGCGCGGAGTGGCACATCATGTCGTTCAGCACGCCGCCGCCCTGCAGGTCGCCGCGCCAGAACCAGGGCGCGTGCGGGCCGCCGTGCTCCTCCGCCGCGCGGGCCAGGTACGGCCGCCCCGTGGCCGCGGCACCGCGCGCCCACAGCAGCGCATGCCCGGTCACCACCTGCGGGGCGAACGCCTGGTTCTCCAGGTAGCCGTGCATCAGCCCCGCGCGCTTCGTGAGCTCGGCCACGCGCCGCGCCTCGGCCAGGTTGCGGGCGAGCGGCTTTTCGCACGCGATGCCGCGCAGCGTCCCCGCGCCGGATTCCACCGCGTGGACGATCTCCTCCACGTTCTCGATGCGCGCGTGGTTGGGGCCGCACAGCCAGAGCGCGTCGATGGCGGGATCGGCCACCATCTCGGTAATGGAGCCGTACACCCGCGCCGGCCCCACGTCCAGCGACCGCGCCAGCGCCGCGGCGGATTCCGCGTTGGCGGCGTTGGGGCTCCACACGCCGCGCACGTCCGCATCGCGCACGCCCACGAACGCCTGCAGGTGGAACCGCGCGTTGAACCCGCTGCCGATGATGCCGATGCCGAGGCGTTCCGAGGCCATGTGACGTGGGATGGAGGTTTGGGTGCGTTCAGGTCCGTGGGGAGATCGAGTATCCAGCAGGTCCGCCATCCAGGAGCGAATGAATTCGCCGCTGGAAAATCGCAAAATCCGCCTTCGCGGATTGTAGCCGAGCGTACCGTGGCCGGGCGGCATACCACGAGGATCCGTACGGTAGATTCCTCAGTCGCGCCAACGTGACGTGCCGTCCGATGCTCCGCGCGGCGCTCCTTCGGAGTGACAAATTTTCTCGCTGAAGCGCCGCGGACCAGCTCGGACCCGGCCCACGCGAGCAGGTGAAGCCCCGCCGGGCGAGCTCCGCGAGCCCAAGGCGGGGCTTATCGCCGTTCTAGCCCCGGGTTTTAACCCGGGGTGCCGGGGCGAGACTCCCCCGCCGCCGACCCGCGGGTTCACCCGCCCGGGAGAGAGCCCGCCACGTCACGATTCTCCGTCGTAGCTCACCCCCAGCTTCGCCAGCGCCTCGGGCGGGCAGCCGTTCCAGGTCACCATGCCGCGGTTGCCCATGTACTGCAGGTCATCCACCCCGATCCGCGTGGACCAGAAGCCGCTCGACGTCAGGTCGCGAAAGCGGTTGAAGAACGCCACACCCTGGCTCATCTCCGGCCGCGCGCGGGCGGGCCAGGCGATGTCGTCCAGGATCGCCGTCCGCTCCCCCTCCGCCGCCTCGGCGAACGGCTTGCCGAAGCGGCCGCGCGACTCCGCGTCCAGCCAGGCCAGGCCGCCGCGGATCGGCAGGCGCAGGTGCGGATACGCGTCGATGAAGAAGTCCATCCACTCCGGCACCCCCGCGTCCGTGGCGCTGCCGGAGCGCTCGTCGCGCGGGATGATCAGGTCCACCAGCACCCGCACCGTCTCCCACTCGTGCGCGGTGAAGAACTTCAGCTCGTACGCGGCGCCGGCGGCCGTTTCGGCAGCGACGGCCTCGCGGGCGGCCAGGATCTCGTGCGCGGTGGTGCCTGGCGCGGGCTCGAAGGCGGCGGCCAGCGGCAGCGTGGCGAGGACGCCGAGGGCCTCGCGGCGGTTCATCTCGCTCACAGCGCACCTGCCTGCATCTGGGCAGTGATGTACTCGCTGGTGCGCATCGCCAGCGCCATGATGGTCCAGGTGGGATTCTTGTCCGCCTGGCTCACGAACGGGCCGCCGTCGGCGATGAACAGGTTGCGGACGTCGTGCGCCTGGCAGTTGGCGTTCAGCACCGACGTGGACGGGTCCGCGCCCATCCGCGTGCACCCCAGCTCGTGGATGATGCGGCCGCCCGCCGCGATCCCGTATCCATCCTCCTTCGACGGCATCGGACTGAAGACCTCGCCGCCCATCTCGGCGATCAGGCTGCGGAAGGTCTCCTGCATGTGCTTAACCTGGTTCAGCTCGTGGTCCGTCCACTTGAAGTGGAAGCGCAGCACGGGGATCCCCCATCGGTCCACCGTGTCCGGGTCCAGCTCGCAGTAGCTGTCCGCGTTCGGAATCTGCTCGCCGCGGCCGCTGAATCCCACGGTAGAGCCGTAGTATCGCCGGTAGTCGTCCTTGAGCTGCTTTCCGTATCCGCCACCGCTGGGATACCGGTGGATGCCCCCCATGAACCCGTACGACGGCACCCCCAGCCCGCCCCACACCTCGATGTGGTAGCCGCGGGGAAAGTCCAGCTCCCGGTTGTCCAGCCACCACGGCATGTAGATGTGGCTGCCGCCGGCGGAGCCCTCCGTGTGCGGCACGTGGTCCATCATCTTCGGGATGAACCCCGCCACGTCCGTTCCCGTGGTATCCGTCAGGTACTTGCCGACCGTGCCGCTGCCGTTGGCCAGCCCCTGCGGGAAGAGGGTCGAGCGCGAGTTGAGCAGGATGCGCGCGGACTCGCAGGCGCTGGCCGCCAGCACCACGATGCGCGCCTGCACGTGCTGGTCGCTCCCCGTCTTCTTGTCGATGTAGGAGACGCCCGTCGCCCGTCCGTCCTGCCCCGTCGTCACCTCTCGCGCCATCGCGTCGGTGATCAGCGTGAGCTTGCCTGTGCGCTGCGCGGGGGGGATGAAGACGCCCGTGGTGCTGAAGTTGGCGTTCACGCTGCAGCCGCGGCCGCACTGGCCGCAGTAGTGGCAGGGCGGACGCCCGTTCAGCGGCTGCGTGAGCACGGACATCCGCGACGAGATGCAGGTCACGTTCTGCCGCCGCGCCGCCTCCTTCACCATCAGCTCCCAGCAGCGCAGCTTTGGCGGCGGCTGAAACTCGCCGTCCGGGTGGTTGTGCAGCCCCTCGCGGCTGCCGAAGATCCCCACCAGCCGGTCCAGCCGGTCGTAGTACGGCGCCAGGTCGTCGTAGCCGATCGGCCAGTCGTCGCCCAG
>DASQBH010000247.1:0-9767 GCA_035635315.1 Longimicrobium sp. | reverse complement strand
CGGCCCTGTGCACACCCTCAGCACCCGTGCAGTTGAAGCCCCGCGCAGTTTGCGGGGCTTCCCGCTGTTCCAGCCGCGGATTCATCCGCCCGGGACGGAGGCCGGCCTCGCGCGCGGCCCCGAAACCCGCCGCGCGTCCCGCCCGTATGCCCGCCTCGCGCCGCGGGGAATGCGGCGAATCCGAAGCAGCATCATCCAACAAAAACCCGTCTACGGAGCCGTCCGATGCAGACCAGGGCTGCCGTGCTTGCCGTTCTGATGCTTTCCGCCGCCGCGCCGGCGCACGCCCAGACCCCCGCGCCGCGCGCGCAGGTGATGATCCTGGGCACCTACCACATGGACAATCCCGGGCAGGACTACGCCAACGCCACCGCCGACGACGTGCTGGCGCCGCACCGCCAGGCGGAGATGGCGGCCGTGGCGCAGGCGCTGGCCGAGTTTCGCCCCACCCGCATCGCCATCGAGGCGCCGCCCAGCCGCGACTCGCTGTTCAACGCGCGCTACGCGCAGTACCGCGCCGGCACCCACGCGCTGGGCCGCGACGAGCGCGAGCAGCTGGGGTTCCGGCTGGCGGGGATGCTGGGGCACGACCGCGTGTACCCGGTGGACTACCGGCTGGACATGGACGTGGGCGGGGTGATGCAGTACGCCGCGCAGAACGGCCAGGGCGAGCTGGCGCAGCGGATGGGATCCACCATCCAGACCATCGTGGCCGACATGAACGCGCGCATGGCCACCACCCCCATCGGCGCCATCCTGGCCGAGGCCAACTCCGCCCGCGCCGACAGCATGCACGGCTGGTACATGGTGATGGCCACGGTGGGCCGCGACACCACCTACACCGGCGCGCGCGAGGTGAGCAACTGGTACACGCGCAACCTGCACATCTTTGCCAACATCGCCCGCGTGGCGCAGCCGGGCGAGCGGGTGCTGGTGATCATGGGCAGCGGCCACGGCACCCTGCTGCGCCAGTTCGTCGACGAGTCGCCGGACCTGGACCTGGTGTCGGTGGAGCCGCTCCTGGCCCGCTTCACGGCGCGGCCGGCATCCCGATGAAGATCCGCGGATGACGACGCGCGGGGCGCGGCCCTCCTTGCCGGAGCGCCGCGCCCCGCTCACCTTTCCCGCGGGTTCCCGCCCTCCCCGTCACGCTCCGCGATGAAGCCGTCCCTGGACCGCACCGTCAAGCTGATCTGGCTGGCCATCGGCGCGCTGCTGCTCCTCCTTCTCGCCGTGGGCGGCGTGATGATGCTGGCGCAGGCCGTCGGCAACGCCGGTGCCGGCCGCGAAGCCGAGCGCATCGTCAGCGACACCGCCGCCAGGGTAAGCGAGGCGCACCCGGTGCGGTACGGGATGCCGGACTCCATCCGCGGCACCGCCACGCGCATCGTGATGGTGGGCGACGGCAGCGGGACCGTGTATGGCGGCAGGAGCGAAAGCTCCGTATACACCGGCCAGGGCAGCGGGCGGGACGTCAACATCATGTTCCTGGATGCGGACGGCGTGCGGCTGCTGCTGGACCGGCCCGCCTACCTCCGCGACGTGTCGTATCCGGGTGCCGAGCCCGGCGGGGCGCCGCGCGAGTGGATCTCGTACGTGGTCGCGCTGGACGACACCGACCGCAGCGGCAGGCTGGACAGCCGCGATGCCGTCGCGCTGTACGTAACGGATCTGGAGGGCCGCAACCTGCGCCCCGTGCTCAGCCCGCCGCTGCGCTACCAGTCGCACCAGGCGCTGGACGCGTCGCGCATCCTGGTGTACGCGCTGCAGCCGCCCGCCGGTGCGGAGGTAGACGCGGACCGCATGCGCCAGCGCGCGTTCATCTACGACGTGCGCTCGGGCCAGCTTGCGCCGTACGCCGCCATGGACTCCGCGGCGGAGCGGGCGGGCCGGATCCTGCAGCGCTGATCATCATCAATCCATCGAAACCAGACCCGGGGAGGCCGGATGGCACGTGCCACGTGGAACGGCGCCGTGATCGCCGAGAGCGAGCAGTACGAGGTGGTAGAGGGGAACGTCTATTTCCCCCCGCACACCGTGAAGCGCGAATACCTGCAGGAAAGCGAGACGCACACCGTCTGCGGCTGGAAGGGGACCGCCAGCTACTACGACGTGGTGGTGGATGGCAAGGCGAACGCCGATGCCGCCTGGTACTATCCCGACCCCATGGACGCCGCCGCCAACATCCGCGACCACGTGGCGTTCTGGAAGGGAGTCGACGTAGTGCGTTAGTGCGAGAGTGCGGGAGTGCGAAAGTGCGAAAGTGCGAAAGTGCGAAAGTGCGAAAGTGCGGTAATCGGTGGATGACGCGGTAGCGGACGCGCAGGTGCCTGGGACGCCGTAAACCCCCGGGCCGCCGAGTCCGCGCAGGCGGACTTTGCGATGTTCCAGCGGCGAATTCATTCGCTCCGCGGGCGGACGGCACGTTCCCGGTTGGAATCGCCACCTGCCATCAACCGCTCGGGACAGAGCCTGCGGAAACAGAAAGGGGCACGCTCGGCGCGTGCCCCTTCTGTTTTGCCTGGAGTGCGGCAGTGCCATTCGGCTCGCGTGAAGCCCGAGCCGTTACTCTCGCACTTTCGCACTCCCGCACTTTCGCACTTCTAGTACCCGCGCACGGCCTTCAGCGCGTTCATCAGCCCGTAGCCCTCTTCCGAGTGGCGGCTGGGGTAGTACTGCGCCGTCTGCTGCAGGCGGGCGCGCACCTGGTCGCGCGTCATGGTGGGGTTGCGGCTCCACACCAGCGCCGCAATGCCGCCCGCCACCGCCGTCGCGTTGCTGCTGCCGCCCATCCCCACCACGTCCGCCGTGTACCGCCCCGTGCTGGGCACGTCCAGGTACGAGGTGAGCTCCACGTCGCTGCCGTGGTGAATGCCGCAGGGCACGCCGCCGCTGGGGTAGGTGACCCCCGTTACCGCCACCACCTCGGGCATGTCGGCCGGGAAGATCACGTTGCTGTCCAGGATGCCGTCCCAGCACCCGCTGGTGCCCGCGGCGCCCATGAACAGCACCTGCCGGCCGTAGTGCCAGTACTCGATCTCGTCCGACACCTGCCACAGCCAGTTGAGCGACTCCCACGCCATCACGATCACCTGCGCGCCCTGCTGGTTGGCCAGGCGCACGCTGGCCTTGGCGTCGCTGCTGTTGACCGCCGCCACGCCGCTGGCGTGCCGCACGCTCACCAGGCTGGCCCGGTAGGCAATGCGGCCCACGTTCTGCCCGTCCCACGGCGCGGCGATGATGCCGGCCATGCGCGTGCCGTGGCCGCAGTCGTCGTACACGCTGGGCTGCGACGAAATCCTCTGCAGGCTGAGCGTGCGCCCGTAGCTGGAGCCGGCGGTGAAGGTGCTCGTGAACTGCCCCTGGCCCGACGAGATACCGGAGTCGATGAGGCCGATCTTGACGTTCGCGCCGCTGCTGTAGCTCCACGCTCCCGGGATGTTCATCGCCGTGAACTTCTGCGAGTAGACGTCACCCGTGGAGGTGTACTGGCGGTCGCCCGTCCACGCGCTCCCCCACCCGCACCCGCCGATGCCGGCGAACTGCGGCAGCTCCTGCGGGATGATGACCGGCTCCACGTAGTCCACGAACGGCAGCTTGCGGATGGCGCTGAGCGCCGCCTGGTCCGCCAGCCGCACCTCGATCACCGGGAGCAGATCGTCTTCGGCCAGCAGCTGCACGCCGCGCTGCGCGAGCACGGCGGCGCGCCCCTGCGCCTTCTGGTTGCGGTCCACCAGGATCCTGCCCTTCCACACGCCGCGCGCCACACCCGGCGCCCGCAGCCCCACCGCCACGCGCCCCTCCGACGCCTGCACGTACGTCCACAGCTCCGCGTCGCTCTTTTCGATGAACGTGCCGGGGCGCTGCTCCTGCCGCGTGGGGATCGGCTGGCCGCCGCTGGCCAGCGACGGATCCAGGTCCGGGCCCGACGGAGTGCCGTCGGAGCAGGCGGCCAGCGCGGCCAGGGCCAGTGCCGCGGGGGTGATGCGACGGATGGGCATGGGCGTCCTCGATCAACGGGGGGAAGATACGGCGTGCGTGCCCGCGACCTGGGGCCGGCGCCGGTGGAAAGCCGCATGTTGTGTGGATGAGCGCATGGAGAGTAACGGAACTCCCTTCCCGCCGCAAGTTACGCGACATCACGTCCTCGCGCCACGTGGGAAAAATCGCATAACTTATTGAGATGAATGAAGATGCATTCCGTTGGCGGCTGGCGGAGCCGAACGGAAGAGGGCGCGAAGAAAATTTCGATTTTCTCCGCGCCCTCTCCATTGCCCGCAAGCCGACTGCGTTCAGGCCGCCCCGCCTCAGTCCGGGATGCGCAAAAGGATCTCGGATCCGATTCCGGCGAATGGTGTCATCCTGAGGAAGGCGCGCCCCCGGTCTGTCCAGACGCACGACTGCCTGTGCGCCGGCCGAAGGATCTTTACGATGGACGCGTGGTCCTGCCGGCTGCGTTGGGTTTCGCGCGAGAAGCCCCTGTTCCCGATAAGGATTCTTCGGTCGGCGCACAGGCGTTCGTGTGAGGCGGACGGTACCACGCGGCGCCTTCCTCAGAATGACAGCGATCGTCCCGATCCAGTACCTGGCGGGATTTCGGTGTGAAGCCGATTCCGTTTGCGGGTCTGGTATCAGTCCGGAATGCGATGGTGCCGGCGCATCACCTCCACCAGGCGGTCGTGGGGGAGCGCATGGACGCGAAGGCCGTCGGCGCCGGTCATGGTCTCCGCGGCCAGCATGGCGTTGAGGATCGCTTCCTCCGTGGCGTACGCGGTCGCGGAGAAGAAGGGGCTGATCTCCTCGTTCGACAGCATCCGCAGGCTGCCGATCCCCTCGGTGACCGACGCGCCGCGGTTGCCGGTGGAAAAGGCGAGAAAGATGTCGCCCGACGAGTTCTCGCCAAAGCCGCCCATCCGCCCCACCCCCAGCGAAACGCGGGTCGCCACGCGCTTGAGCTGGTGCGGCAGCAGCGGCGCGTCCGTGGCCACCACCACGATGATGGAGCCCATCCCCTCGATGCGCGAGGCGGGCGCGGCCGGAGGCGTGCTGGCGCCGGAGGTGCCCTCCGCGGGGCAGGCGGGAACGCCGGCCAGCCACGGGCGCGAGGGGGTCAGCCCGCCGGTCATGCAGGGCATCAGGTCGCGGATCTCCTGGCCCACCGGCACGCCGTCCACGCGAAAGGTGCGGCGCCCGCCGTAGTTGCACTGCACCAGCACGCCCACCGTGTAGACGGAGTCGCCCACCGTCACCCGCCGCGACGCGGTGCCGATGCCGCCCTTGAAGAAGTTGCAGATCATCCCCGTGCCGCCCCCCACGTTCCCCTCCGGCACGGCGCCGCCGCGTGCCCCGTCCAGCGCGGCGAATGCGTGCTCCGGGCGCACGTGAAAGCCCAGGTCGTCGTTCAGCACCCCGTCAAAGGTCTCCGCCACCACGGGGAGGGCGAAGATCGGCGCGCGCCCGTTGCGCGACATCCAGTCGATCACCGCGTCCCGCACCACGCCCACGCTGTGGGTGTTGGTGATGAGCACGGGCCCCTCCAGCACCCCCGACTCCTCTATCCAGGTGGTTCCCGTCATCTCGCCGTTGCCGTTGAGCGTGAACCACGCGGCGAACACGCTGTCCGGCCCGGTGCGGCCGCGCGGCAGGATGGCCGTCACCCCCGTGCGCACCGGCCCCTCCCCGCGCACCAGCCGCCCCTCGCCGCGGATGAGGGTCGCGTGCCCCACCTCCACCCCCGCCACGTCGGTGATGGCGTTCAGCGGCCCCGGCGTCCCCGGCAGGTCGATCCCCAGGTCCCGCGCCCGCCGCTGTGCATCCGCCGTGGCGTGCGAGGCGATGGTTGCGGCGACGAGGGTCAGCAGGTGCAGGACGCGGCGGGCGCGCAGGGGGATCATCTTCATCTCCTGGGGCGGGCGGGGGATCGATGGACGCCGGCAGAATAGCGAAGGGGCACCCGGCCAGCCAGCCGGGTGCCGCCGTCAGCCCTCTGGTGACTGCGCACAGGAGCCCCCGCAGTACGGGACCCATCCGCCGATCACCATCACCGCATCGAGGTAGGCCCGAAGCTGCCAGAGCACGCGGTGGAGCGCCGGTTCGTAGTGAGAAACGCTCATCGAACCCGGCGGCTGGCCGTCGTGAGAAGGTGCTCAGCCTGCTCCATGCCCCGCAAAGGATAATGCCACAGGTCCAGCACCAGCTGGGTGTCGCTGACGACAGGCAGATCTTCCACCATCCTCAGGCCGTGCCACACGGAGTGCCTGTAGTACGGCTTCATGAGCACCAGCCCGCCGTCCTGCGCCGCCGGCCAGCCCTCCGCGTCGGCAACATCGAACAGCTCGCGTACGCTTTTCACGTCCATGTAGACGTGCAAGCGCTGCCACGATGCGTGCGGCGCGACGAGCGATGCGCCCCCCTGCAGCGTGAGCGCCCAGCGCCGAGATCGAAAAGCACGCTCGGCCCTACGTACAAACCTCAGCGGGTCACCCATGGGCGCAGCGAAGGCGGCAGCCTGGTTCCGCTCCCACGAATAGGCGCTGACCCATCTGCCGATCAGGGACACGGGATTCGCGACCCAGACTTCCGCGTTCCGGCCGCGACGACGAAAGTCGACGACTCCCACGGAGGCGAGGGTCCGTACGACCTGCGACGTCGTGCCGGGCGACAGTTCTGCCGCGGCCGCGATCTCCCGCACGCCCCAGCGCCGCCCTGGTTCCTCGAGCAGAATGCGCGTGATCAGTGAATTGCGGTCGGAGAACGGATCCACACGCCGGGGAAGGGTGCTGGCGGCCCGGACGCGCGGCAGGTTCGATCGGTCCAGGAGCAGCCCGTTCGCCACGACGCGAACGGTGCCGTTCAACGCGATGAAGTTCATCTCTCGCTCGCGAAGTTCGTCCAGCTGGCGGCGAGAGGGCTTGTCCAGAATCCAGACGGTGCCGGGCTCCGCCGCCGCGTCTGGATGCCACGGCTGCAGACGGATGGGGATCGGCGAAGCGCCGTCGCGGATGATCTCCACGTTGTGACCGGCCGCAGCGCTTGCGCATGCGATCACTCGGCCGGCCGTGCCGACGGCACGTTGCAGCAACTCCGTGGCTTCTTCAAGCTCCGGTGGTACGGGCGTGTCCATTTCGGCTGCCGGTTGTTTGCTGAACAATCGATTGTTCGCTCCAGAGCAAACAATGCACCCAAGAGCGAACAATCACAAGTGTCACCCGCTGTCGCCGTACGCACGAAGCCCCGGCCCGAGGAATTCGGGCCGGGGCTTCGACAGTCGAACGGCAGGGCCGTCGCCGAACCTACTTCATCAGGTTCTTGGCGATGGTCTGCAGCTGCATGTTGCTGGTGCCCTCGTAGATCGTCCCGATCTTCGAATCGCGGTAGAACTTCTCCACGGGGTACTCGCGGGTAAAGCCGTAGCCGCCGTACAGGTCGATGCAGGTGCTGGTGATGCGCTGCGCCACCTGGCTGCTGAACAGCTTGGCCATCGCCGCCTCCTGCAGGAACGGCTGGCCGGCGTCCTTGAGCCGCGCGGCGTTGTACACCATCAGCCGCGCCGCCTCCAGTTCCGTGGCCATCTGCGCGAGCTGGAACTGCACGCCCTGAAAGTCGCCGATGCGCTTGCCGAACTGCTCGCGCTCCTGCACGTACTTCACCGTGGCGTCCAGCGCGCCCTGCCCAATGCCGATCATCTGCGCGCCGATGCCGATGCGGCCCTCGTTCAGCGTCTCGATGGCCGTCTTGTACCCCTTGCCCACCTCGCCCAGCACGTTCTCCGCCGGCACGAACACGTCCTCCAGCACCAGCTCGGTGGTGGACGACGCGCGGATGCCCAGCTTGTCCTCCTTCTTGCCCACGGAAAACCCGCCGAAATCCTTTTCCACGATGAATGCCGTGATCCCCTTGTAGCCCGCCTCGGGGTTGGCGTTGGCGAAGACGATGAAGATCTCCGCCTCGCCGCCGTTGGTGATCCACAGCTTGCGCCCCTGCAGCCGGAAGCCGCCGTCCGCGGGGACGGCGCGCGTGGCGAGCGCAAAGGCGTCGGAGCCCGAGCCGGCCTCGGAGAGCGCGTAGGCGCCCACCTTTTCGCTGGTCAGCTGCGGCAGGTACTTCGCCTTCAGGTCTTCCGAGCCCCAGCGCAGAAAGGCGTTGTTGACCAGCGTGTTCTGCACGTCCACCAGCACGCCCACGCTGGCGTCAACGCGGCTCAGCTCTTCCACCACCAGCGCGGCGGTAAAGAAGCTGGCGCCGGTGCCGCCGAACTCCTCGGGCACCTCGATGCCCATCAGCCCCAGCTCGAAGAACTGGGGGATGAGGGCGGGGTCCATCTGCTGCTTCTCGTCCATGGAGTGCACGCGCGGGCGCACGTCCTCTTCCGCGAACTGGCGCACGGCGTCGCGGAACATCACCTCGTCTTCGCTGAGCGCCGTGAGCGGGGCCCCGGCAGCCGGCAATTCAACAGTCGCCATCGGTCTTTGAACTCTCACAGGGAAGTGCGCGCCCGCCGCCCCGGCGGTGCAACCGCGTAATATGGCACGGGTTGCGGGGGGCGCGAAAGGCCGGCGGGAGGTACGAGGGTACGGGGTGCGAAGGTACGCTGCTCCCACCTCTTTTTCTTCTCCGTACCTCGCACCTTCGTACCTTCGCACCGTTCATCCGAATTACCGGCACGGCGGGTGCGTGCGAAACCGCCGCGTGTGCATGACGTAGTCGGCAGGGGCCCGGCATCGGGCCGGGCACCCCACATTTTCGCTCAGCACGGGAGACGGACCATGGACAACAACCCTTACGGCGGCCCCGGCGATTCCTCTGGCACCGGCGGCACGCCCGGCGGGTCTTCGGGCGGCGCGGGCGGTACCGGCGGGTCCAGCGGCTTTGGCAGTGAATCCACCGGCGGCTCCGGCACCGGAGGCTCCAGCGGGTTCGGCTCGGGCTCCACGGGCGGGGGATTCGGCTCCGGCACCACCGGCGGATCGACGGGCGGCAGCACGGGTGGAACCGGCGGCTACGGAGGCTCCACCGGCGGAGCGGGCACCGGAAGCGGCACCGGCACCGGCGGCAGCAGCGACGCCTTCGGCTCCACGGGCACCGGCGGATCGACCGGCACGGGTGGATCGACGGGAACGGGCGGCTCCACGGGCGGCACGGGTGGATCGACCGGCGGCGGCGGTGACAGCCCGTTCGACGAACTGGGCTCGCGCATCGAAGCCGTGCTGGGCGACCTGCGCCCCCGCGTGAAGCAGATGTTCCAGGACGTGGAAGCCCGCGTCGAGGGCGTGGTGGAGGAGCTCAAGCCGCGCATCCAGGACGCGCGCGACAAGGCCAAGCCCAAGGTGGACGAGTTCCTGGCCGACGTGCAGCCGCGCATCGACGGGCTGCTGTCGCGCATCCAGGGTGCGCTGGACGGCATTCGCAAGGAGTTCGATGAGCGCCGCGGCGCCGGGTCGGGCGGAGGCGGCTCGGAGTCGGGCGGCGCCAGCGCCAGCGGCGTGATCGGCTCGGGCACCAGCACCGGCACGGGCGGCACGACGGGCGGCTCCGGCGTCGGAGGCTCCGGCCTGGGCGGCGCGGGGCTGGGTGACAGCGGCGTCGGCGGATCCGGCTCGCTCGGCACCACCGGCGGCACGGGCACCGGCGGATCGACGGGCGGCGGCTACGGCGGCGGCACGGGCGGCACGACGGGTGGCTCCGGGCTGGGCGGCACCAGCGGCGGGTCCGGCACCGGCGGGTCGACGGGCGGCGGCTACGGCGGCGGCACGGGCGGGACGACGGGT
>DASQBH010000246.1:0-4775 GCA_035635315.1 Longimicrobium sp. | reverse complement strand
CGGCGAAGGTGAAGTCGTCCATGTTGGAGTCGTCCCACGAGGTAGCGCCCAGGCCGATGGGCGCGCGGCCAAAGCGCACGGAGCCGCGGCAGGGGATCCACATGAAGCGGGTGCCCGTGCCGCTGGCCATGAGCTGCGCCGCGCACCCGGTGGTGTTGCCCACGTCGCGCATGAAGCCGTACGCCGTAAAGGCGCCGCTGCTGTCCACCTGGAATCGGTCCGACAGGACGTTCCCCGCCTGCATCTCCAGCAGCGTGGGGGCCTGGCCGTGCACCCCGGGGGCCGCGCAGAGCAGCGCGGCGGTGGCCAGGGCAAGAAGGCGTCGAGCGTTCATGGCGCGTGTTCCGTTCAGCAAGGGAAGGAGGGAGTGTTTCACTGGGCCACGATGCGCAGCTGGTACGACGGGTTGTGCATTCGCGCGGCGCGGATGCTCTGCGGCGCGACGACGAGCAGGTCGCCATTCAGCGAGTAGTCGCCCGTCACCCACAGCGAGGGGACGCGGCCCCGCGCCGTGCCGGTGCCGTTCAGGTCCACCACCCCCGCCCCGCCGGCCTGAATGCCGCCCGTGGTGCCCGTGACCAGGTCGGCGCCCACGGTGAGCGTATGGGCGCCCAGGGTGAGCGTGGCCGCGTCCGCCACCGTGATCCCGCCGATGCCGGACGCCGCGGTGAGCGCGGGGTCGTTGGGCGTCCCGGCGGGGATCGTCGCCGAGTCGGCCGCCACCGGCGCGTAACCGCCGTTCCAGTTGGCGCCCGCGGACCAGTCCGCGGAAACGGAGCCGTTCCAGGTGCGCGTCATCCCCGTCACGTCGAAGATCATCTCGCCCGTGATCGCGCCGGCGGTGGCGGTGATGGAGCAGGTGCCCGCCTGCACCCCGGTCACCACGCCGCCCACGCTTACGCTGGCGCAGTCGGGGTTGGTGGTGCCGAACGTCACCGTACCCGCGACCACCTCGCCCAGCGGGTTCTTGATCACCGCGGTGAGCGCCTCCGGCGTGGACGGGTGCAGGTTTCCGTAGTCGTAGCCGGGAAGCTCCCCGTTCAGCGTGATGTAGCCGGTGGGGTACTCCACCGGCGCGGAGACCAGCACGCTGAAGGTGAAGTCCGTGATGGTGGGGGGGACGATGAAGGTCCACGTCTCCGTGGGCGAGACCTCGTTCTGGTCCAGCAGGTACGGGTAGGTGTAGTACGCCTGCGCCGCCGTGGTAAAGAAGCCGAAGCCGTCCGGCACCACCGCCACGCTCCCCGGCCCGCCGCCGGTGACCGCCGGGCCCGAGTAGAAGAAGATGCGGATCCCCCCGGGGTCCGGCGTGGTGCCGTCCACCGTGCCCAGCGGCTGCTCGATCAGGTTCTCCAGCGTGGCGTCGAAGGTGAACTGCCCCGTGCCGGAGTTGTAGGCGATGTTGGACGAGACCAGGCGCACGTACACGTTCTGGTTGCCCACGATGATGTCGCCGGCCGCGGTGCCCGCCTGGCTGGCGGCCGGCCTGCAGCTCACCGCCAGCGTGGCCTTGCTGGCGATGCAGTCCAGCGCGGCCAGGGTGGTGGGCGGCGCGCCCGGACCCGTGGGCGGCGGCGCCCCGCCGTCCGGGTCCAGCGGATTGGATCTGTCCGTGCACGCGGCCGCGGCGACCAGCGCGAACGCGGCCGCGGCGTGAAAGGCCCTGAGGGGTCTCACGGGTTCCGTCCCTGGTTGTCGTGCGTTTTGGGCGTCCCCGCGAAGCGGGAGGCGCGTGCTGTCGCGCGAGATACGCGCGTGGCGACGGGTCCGGAGCCGGACGCGGGCATACCCGGGAGGGCAGCCACGCGCTGGGGGCGGCGGGGGCGGCGTCGCAGTCCGGCCGTAACAGAGGCGTAGCAGATTATCCGCTGTCACAAATTCTGCGCTGGCCCCAGGATACCTGTGGACGCGCCGTCGCGCAAGCACGCCAAGTGTTTGTAAATCGCACACTTACAACATATGTCGCCGATCTTCCCATGTGTTCCCGCACCGCTGGCCGGGGTCCATCCCGCGGCACGAACCCTGACGTAGGCTCCCGCGCTCGTTCATCCATCGATCCCTGATCTTTCCCATGCTCCTACGCTCCACGGACCGCGGGCTGTACTGCGAGGCGGGCGACTTTCACATCGACCCGTGGCTGCCGGTGGACCGCGCCGTGATCACGCACGCGCACGGCGACCACGCGCGCTGGGGCTCGCGCACGTACCTGGGCTCGCGCGAGGGCGAGCGCGTGCTGCGCACCCGCATGGGGCCGGACGCGCGCATCCGCTCGGTGGAGTTCGGCGAGCCGGTGGAGATCAACGGCGTACGGGTGTCGCTGCACCCTGCGGGGCACATCCTGGGGAGCGCGCAGGTGCGCGTGGAGCATCGCGGCGAGGTGTGGGTGGTCTCGGGCGACTACAAGACGGAGGCGGACCCCACCTGCTCGCCGTTCGAGCCCGTGCGCTGCCACACCTTCGTCACCGAATCGACGTTCGGGCTCCCGATCTACCGCTGGCGCCCGGACCGCGAGGTGTTCGCCGGGATCGACGCGTGGTGGCGCCGCAACGCAGCGGAGGGGCGGGCGTCGCTCCTCTTTGGCTACGCGCTGGGCAAGGCGCAGCGGCTGCTGGCGGGGATCGACCCCTCCATCGGCCCCATCTACACCCACGGCGCGGTGGAACGGCTCACGGTGGACTACCGCGAGACGGGGATCGCCATGCCGCCCACGCTCAATCCCCTGACCCAGCCGCGGGGGCACGACTGGGGGGGCGCGATGGTGGTGGCGCCGCCCTCCGCGCACGGCACGCCGTGGATGCGGCGCTTCGGCAGCGCATCGACGGCGTTCGCCAGCGGGTGGATGCGGGTGCGCGGCCACCGCCGCCGCCGCTCCGTGGACCGCGGCTTCGTGCTGAGCGACCACGTGGACTGGCCGTCGCTCCTGGCCGCCATCGACGCGACCGGCGCGGAGTGCGTGTGGGTGACGCATGGCTACCGCGAGCCCGTGGTGCGCTGGCTGCGCGAGCACGGCCTGCAGGCCCAGGCCGTCGCCAGCCGCTGGGAGGGTGAGAGCGACGAAGCGGACGTGGGGGTGGCGGAGGAAGGTGGACGCGAGGCCACGGAGAGCACCGAATCCGCCACGGACGCGCAAAAGTAGACACGCTTGACAACTCGTCCCAACTCCTCTACCGTTCAGGCGCGACGAACACGAACCAGGAGCGACATGCCTGCGTCCATCAAACGTGCGAGACTGCGCCCCAGGCTCACCCTGGGGCACCGGAGGGAGATCTTCCGCACACTGGCGCGGGATCCTGAGCTCCGGTTTTTCCTGCAGATGAGCAGGACGTCGCTTCGCGTCGCCGGAAAGTACATCGACAGGTTGATGAGCGGCTCCTGAGCGGGCCGTAAATCCGGGCTGCAGGGCCGGACGCAAGTCCGGCCTTTTTGTTTGGTGCAACGTCTGGCCTGTCAACATCAGCCAGGGATGAGGATCGTGAGTGCATTCAGGCAGGATGGATCTCCGCGTACGGCAGCGCCTCACAACCGTGCGGGCCATGTGTTCTGGGTGCGCGCCGGTGCCACCTGGATGAACCGGGACAAGCCGCGCCCTTTTGTGCTTGCCGCAACGTGTGAAGATCCTGAGGCGGCGACGCTCGTGTACGGCAGCACGCAGCGGACGGAACGGCTCGCGGGCGCAGCCGGCATCGAGATCGACGCCGTCCGGACAGGGCTGAACTCCAACGGCCTGTACACCACGACGTACTTTTATCCGGCCATTCTGACACTGATCGATACCGGCGCCTTGCCCAGCCCGGCCGGGTTCCTGGGAAAGTCGCTCCCGGCGCTCAGGACTGCGCTGCGATCTGCGCTCGGCATCGGTCGAGGGTCGTGCCGGAACACCGCCTCGCCCCCGGGCTCGCGACGTGGACGCCTCGTGGTGCTCACACCACCCGCGGCCCGGGAGTTGGGGTCAGCAATCGCGCTGATCCTGACGGACCATGAGTATTCGAGAGAAACGCGCTACCACATCATCGTTCCGGTCGTTCCCGGACCACGCGGTGAACCGGGGAGGCACGACGTGCGCGTTTCGAACGCTGAATGGTTTGCCGTTCTCAAGCGGCCCGTGGAGAGTGTCCTGCTCCCTGCCACCCTCACGCTTTCCATCTGGCACGCGCAGGCGATCGCACGTGAGACGGAGTACGTGGTCGACGACCAGACGCTTGCGGAACTCGACCAGCGGCTCTGCGACTACTTCTCGCTTCCACCGCTCGGCACTACAGGCTGATCTCCGGAAGGGGTGAGCGGATCGCCGACACCTGTGATTTCGCGCCGATCACCGCCCCACCCTTGCTCCCGCAAGATCCAGCCTCCCCAGGGATCCGGCGGTTTCTCCCCCGCAGCACACTGTCCAAATCCCCTCCTCCGAAGGACTTCCAAAGAAAACCGTTGACTGCGGAACCAGATTTGTATACCTTTCCGCTGTGATGAATAATTATGCTGTAGCGCGGATCGGAATTCTGGGGGCGGGCGGATACACGGGACGCGAGCTGGCACGGCTCGCGTCCCGTCATGTCCGGGCCCGTATCGCCTGGGCAACGTCGGAGTCCGACGCGGGAAAGCCGCTGGGCGACGTGATCCCCGGCGTGGACGGGCCGGCGCTGGTAAAGGCGGAGGACGCACCGCTCGGCGCGGTGGACGTGGTGATCAGCTGCCTGCCGCACGGCGACAGCGCACTGTGGATGGAGCGGGCGCGGCAGGCAGGCGCGCGGGCCATCGACCTCTCCGCCGACCTGCGC
>DASQBH010000245.1:0-2472 GCA_035635315.1 Longimicrobium sp. | reverse complement strand
CCATCTCCGCCGCCGTGTGCTCGCTATCGAAGCGCGGCGCGGGCGGCTGCGTGACGGCCTGGGCGTCGGGGCCTTCCAGGTCGAAGGCCAGGCCCGCCTGCGGGTTGGTGAGCTTCACGGCGTTGGGCGGCTGGAGGATCTCCTCGAAGTCCCCCGGGTCGCGGCTCTCCAGGGCCCGCAGCAGCGAGCCGTAGGAGAGGGGCTCCGGATCTCCCAGGGCATCGTGGCGCAGCGCCTTGGAATAGCTGCCGATGAAGGGCCGGTCCGGGTAGTTGACCTCGTCGTTGTTGTTGGCGTGCTCGTCGTGACGCCGCGCCGCCGCCACCTCCGCCGCCTCCACACGGATATCGCGAGCCGAGCGCCGGCGCTCCTCTACCCTCCGCGCGCGCGAGGTGTCCTGGACGTTGAAGTTGTCGAAGACGGCCAGCCCTGGGGACGCGGTCGAGGCGAACACCCCCGCAGCGATCTCCAGGGTCACCGAGGTCAGGCTGAACGGCGTCGGGGTGCGGGCGATCTCGTTCCAGGTGTTTCCGTCCGCCGAAGCCTCGTAGTACAGGGTGCCCACATTCTCGCGCAGCCGGAGCCAGCGGTGCGCCCTCGGGTTGTAGGGAACCACTGCCAGCGAGGTGAAGACACCCGCCACGCGCTTGGTTGGCTGCAGATACCTGAACCCGGCAGTGATCGCGACGGAATCCCCCGTGTCTCTGTTCCCGGTGTAGGCTGCGAGGTACGAATCCCCCGAACGCGTGAGACGGACGAACTCGACGCTCACCTCGGAGCTGGTGAGATCGTAGGTGCTGGCGGAGGTATGCCTTCCGTAGCTCTGCGGGACGTTGCTCGCGGGAAGGATCTCCAGCCGCTGGTTGGTCTCCTGGACCGGGCCGGTGGAAATCCACTTACCGGCGTCGATCGAGTTGTCGTTGAAGTTGTCAACGAGCGTGTGTGCCTTTGCCATCGTACTGCTCCTGCCAGGGTTCGCGCCGGTCCCGCTGCGGATGCGCGGCGGGGCTCCGCAGCCGGTCGCTCTGCCGGCGGTGGCCTGGCTGGCCATCTCTCTCACCATCCTCTGCATCCGAACACAAAAACGCCCCCGTCCGGCGTTCTGCCGGCGGGGGCCTCGCGTGCCCCGGATCTCTCGTTCCTGCTGCTTGTAATCTGATGGAGTGTCCGGCGTCTGTCAAGGATTGGCTCATTCAGAACTAAACGAAAGAGGCGGGCGCGGGATTTTTTCCGCGCCCACTTCCGTCATCGTCCTGCCCGCGGCGGCGCGGTGATGCGCCGCCGCACTTCCATCACTCCACCACGCCGTCAGAGCACCGGCTCCACCTTGCCGTCGAAGATGCGGATCTTCTGCCCGTCGAACTTCGTGAGCTCAAAGAAGGCGTCGTCCTCGTTGAAGCCCAGCGACATCTCCTGCAGCAGCCCGATCGCGATGGCCTCGCCCAGCGGGAGCGACTCGGTGTAGTCGCTCCTCCAGTGCACCCCGGCCGCGTCGCGGAAGAGGGCGATGTTGCCGGCCAGCTTGTTCAGCTCGCCGCCCACCGTCATGCTGCCCGCGTCACTACCCGTGTAGGCGACGAGCGACAGGCCGTCGGTGCTGGCCTGCAGCGGGTTCTCGATCGGCGTGCTCTCGTCGAAGAACGCCTTGAGGATGGTGGCGCACGCTCCCGAGCCCGTCGCGTGCCCCGCGCCGTACGCCGGGTGCGTGGGCGCGCCCTCCGGGTAGGCCTGGGGCAGCAGGTACGATGTGGGGAATTTTTCCCCCGTGTTGCCGAAGTACGGCGCCAGGCCGCCGCTCTGCAGCGAGGTGATGATGCTGGTGTGCAGCGGGTAAGTGCGCGCGCCGGTGATGTGGTTGTGCACGCGGCCGCCGTACTCCTCGGGACGCAAGCGGCGGTGCACTCCCCACTTCTGCCACCACACCCCGCGCAGCGCCCGCCCTACCACGTCCACCAACACCTGGAGCAGGTGAATGGGGCCGAAGGTAGCGAAGCCTGCCTGCGTCCGGCTGTCCATCGCCATTCCGGGTGGGTCGTACGGATTTCCCTGGTCCTTGGGGAATTCCAGGTCGATCTGCGGCCGGCCCGTGGCGTTCACCGCCAGCTTCTGGTCGCCCAGTGGCTCCGACATCAGGAGCCAAGCGGTGTTGTAGAACGCATCCACCACCTGGTCAAAGTGCACGAAGGTGGCTCCGTCGCGCAGCGTGTGGATGAAGCGCATGGCGGTATCGAACGTGTCCAGGCCCCTGCGGTCCAGCCCGTTCTGCACGCTTACCCAGGTGGAGAACTGGGCGATGTAGTTGGTGACGACCGGCTTGGCGGGGAGGATGCGCTGGTCGATCACCCGTGCGCCGTAGGAGATGTATCCCTCGTCCGCGTTGCGTCCCAGGCCAGGGAGCTTGCGGGGGTCGGCGTTGCCCTTGAGCAGGAATTGCGATACGTACGGCCCCACCTGCTCGCCCGGGTAGATCCC
>DASQBH010000244.1:0-2680 GCA_035635315.1 Longimicrobium sp. | reverse complement strand
AGGCCCTGCTGGCGTTTTTCGTGGAGTCAACGTTCCTGGGGCTCTGGATCTTCGGCTGGAAGCAGCTCAAGCCCGGCGTCCACCTGGCCTGCCTCTGGATCGCCGTGATCGGTTCGGTCTTCTCCGCCTACTTCATCATCGTCGCGAACAGCTGGATGCAGCACCCCGTGGGCGTGGAGATGATCAACGGCCGTCCCGTGATGACCGATGCCTGGGCGGTCTTCACCAACAACACCGCCCTCGTCGCCGTCCCGCACACCATCTTCGGCGCCCTCGCCGTCGCCGGGGCCTTCCTGCTCGGCATCGCCTGGTACCACCTGTGGCGCCGCCGGCACGACGGGATCGACACCATCGGCGCGGACGGAAAGGTCGTCCCCGGCGAGGCCGCCATCCCCGGCCGGGACCGCGCCGACCACGCCGTCTGGATCCGTTCCCTGCGGATCGGCGCCGTCGTTGCCATGATTTCCTTCGCCGGCACCGCCATCACCGGGGACCTGCAGGGCAAACTGATGTTCGAACAGCAGCCCATGAAGATGGCCGCCGCCGAAGCGGCCTGCCACGACGGCACGGGCTTCTCCATCCTGAGCATCGGCAACGTCGGTTCCAAGAACTGCGATGACATCGTCGCGCTCATCGAGGTCCCCGGGATCCTGTCCTTCCTCGCCAAGGGCGATTTCACTACCGAGGTCAAGGGCGTCAACAGCCTGATCGACCAGTACAAGGCCGACTACGGCACCCACCTGCCGGACAACCCCATCTACGGGGAACGCGCCGGGCAGGAGATCCAGTACGTCCCGGTCATGGAGGTCACCTACTGGGGCTTCCGGATGATGATCGGCTTCGGCGGACTGGCGGCCCTGGCCGCGCTGGTTGCCCTCTGGGTTACCCGCAGCGGGACAGTGCCCGCCTCCCGCGGCCTGATGCGGCTGGCTGTGTTCGGGATCCTGGCGCCGTTCGGAGCCAACGCCGCCGGCTGGATCTTCACCGAGATGGGCCGCCAGCCGTTCGTCGTCGCCCCCAACCCGGACCCCAGCGGGATCGACCAGGTCTTTATGTTCACGGCCGCCGCCGTCTCGCCCGGTGTCTCCGCCGGCGAGCTTATGACCTCCCTCGTGGTGCTCACGGCCGTGTATGCGGTGCTGCTGGTGGTCGAGGTGAAGCTGCTGGTCAAGTACATCCGCGGCGGGGTGGTCGCGGCCATGCCGGAACTGGCGCACGTGCCCGCGGACGAGAACGAGGATGCCACCCCCAAGGGCGGTGGCCCCGGCAAGCCCGGGGACGCCGACGACGTCCTGGCCTTCGCCTACTAGCCTTCGCTCCCCAAGAAACGCAGAGGATACTCAGCATGGATCTCCTTCCCACCATCTGGTTCATCGCCATCGCGGTGCTATGGACGGGCTATCTCTTCCTGGAGGGCTTTGACCTCGGCGTCGGGATGCTGATGAAGGGCTTCGCCCGGAACAACACCGAACGCCGCGTGCTGCTCAACACCATCGGCCCGGTCTGGGACGGCAACGAGGTCTGGCTCCTGACCGCGGGCGGCGCCACCTTCGCGGCCTTCCCGCTCTGGTACGCCTCCCTGTTCTCCGCGCTGTACCTGCCGCTGCTGCTGGTTCTCGTCGCCCTCATCTTCCGCGCCGTGGCCTTCGAATACCGCGGCAAGGTGGACAACCCCCGCTGGCGTGCCCGCTGGGACTGGGCCATCTCCCTCGGCTCCCTCGTGGCGGCCTTCGGCATCGGCGCAGCCCTGGGGCTGACCACCACGGGACTCCCGCTCAACGCCAACGGCGACCGCGAAGGCGGTCCGTTCGCCTGGTTTAGCGCCTACGCGGTGCTCGGCGGCCTCGCCGTCGTCGGCTTCTCGCTGCTGCACGGCCTCGCGTTCCTGGCCCTGAAGACCGACGGCGACGTCCGGCACCGCGCGCGCCGGTGGTTCGTCCGGCTCCTGCCCGTGCTGCTGCTGCCGATCGCGGGCTGGGCGATCAGCCTGCAGCTGCTCAGCGGCGAGGTGTGGACCGTGCTCGCGGTCCTCGCCGCCGTCGTCGCCGCCGTCCTGGCGTGGAACTTCGCCCGCACCGGCGCCGAAGGCCGCGCGTTCCTGTCCCTGGGCGCCTTCCTGCTCCTGGGCAGCGCCTCGATCTTCGGCGCCGCGTTCCCGGTGGTGCTGCCGTCCACGCTGAACGCGGACTTCAACCTCACCATCTCCAATGCCTCCTCCTCGGACTACACCCTGGGGCTGATGAGCATCGTCGCCCTCATCGGGCTGCCCCTGGTGCTCGCCTACCAGGCATGGACCTACTGGGTGTTCCGCCGCCGGGTGAGCGACGCCCACATCCCGGAGGCGCACAGCTTCCTCCCCGCCATCGCCGCCAAAGCCCTGGCACCCAAGGACTAGCACCTGATGAGACCGCAGTTCCCCCCGGGCCCCGCCAACCGCGCCGCCCTCTACCTGCTGGGCCTGCTCGCTGCCCTGAAGGCCCTGTCCCTCGTGCTGATCGCGCAGGCGGTCGCGTCCATGCTGGCGGGGCTGATGGCCGGCGACCCGAACTGGGACGGGCAGCTGTACTGGGGGGTAGCGGGAGTGGTGCTGCGCTCCCTGACGGTCTGGGCGCAGGCCGTCGCGTCGCGCCGGGCGGCACTGGGTGTGAAGGAGGAGCTGCGCTCGCAGCTGCTCGAGCGT
>DASQBH010000243.1:0-5214 GCA_035635315.1 Longimicrobium sp. | reverse complement strand
ATTGGACAAAGTCCAGCTGAGAGGGTGTCGAAAAACCTTCTTTACCCCTGAAAGCAAAGGCAAGTCATCCTGAGGGAGCGCCGCGCGGCAACCTGAACCTGCACAGCCGCTTGTGCGCGACCGAAGGACCTTCTTTCCGACGTCGTGGGGCAGGCTCGTCGGCACAGCTCCAGCCCCTGGCTTGGGCTGGCAAGGTCCTTCGGTCGCCGCCATGGATCAAGCAAAGCGAAGGACTTGCGCGCGGCTCCCTCAGGATGACTGGTTCATGATTCCGGTTTCTCAACACCCTCTGAGGGGAGGCGCCGCTCCCAACTCGCTGCAAAACAAACGTTTGGCGCCGACCGAAGGATCTCGCCGGCAGCACCCGGGGGCTGGATCGGTGCCGCGTGGCCAGCCCCGCAATGGCCGAGGCGAGATCCTTCGGTCGCGCGCAAGCGGTTGAGTAACTTCAAGTTCCGGAGACGCGCTCCCTCAGGAAGTCAATCCTCGGTTTATCTGAAAGACCCGATTCTTAAACACGCTCTCAGGTAGTCACGGTTCTATTTGCGGATTCGGTATCCTTCCAGCTCCGGACCTGCTGCCCACACGAGGCGACGCGGTGCTCGCGTGTGTCAGCGGTGGGGCGGAGGTCCGCCCGGGCCGCGGGCGCCCGGGCCGCCACCGCCGTGGTGGCGCATGGGGGTTTCGGGGCCGGCGCCCTCGTGCCACTGCGCGCGGATACGCTGCCACTCCGCGCGCTGCTCGGGGGTGAGCACCGCGTCCACCGCCTGGATGGTGGAGTCGAAGTGCGCGCGCATCTGCCGGCGCGTGTGGTGAAAGACGGAGTCGGCGCGGGCGCGGTCGCGCGCGGTAAGGCGCTCGATGGAGTCGCGCTGCACGGGTGTGAGCTTGAGCCGCTGCACGATGGGGCTGCCCTCCGCGAACATGGGCGGAGGGCCGCCGCTGCGCGGAAGCGCGCCGTGCGGCGGGCGGTGATGGCCGGTGCCGCGCTCCACCGCCGCGCCCACCAGCGCGCCGGCGGCGAACACCACCAGCAGCGTGAGCACCGCCAGCAGGTGCATCCGCCGGGGCGGAATGGCGCTGTGGCCGTTCATGGCGCGGCTCCTTCAAGGTCCACCACCATCTCCTCCACCGAAGGCGCGCTCTGGGCCTCCACCCAGCTGGCAACGGAGGTGGAGTATCCCAGCTCCGCGGCCAGGCTGGTGGACTGCGCGGCGGATTCCGGCCGCGCCAGCAGGAACGCGCCCGCCGCGGCGGCCATGAGCGCCGCGGCGGAGACCGTGGGGCGCACCCAGTCCGCCAGCAGCATCATCATCCCCGGCGCGGGAAGGCGGGCCCGCCGCGCCAGCTCGGGCGCCGCGGCCGCCGTGATGCCGGCCACCATCGCCTCCCAGCGGTCGGGGTCGCGGCCGGGATCCAGCGGCGCCAGGTCGCGGAAGCCGTCTTCGATGTTCACTGTTCCTCCCGGTGTCGTTCCGTCAGCTGCTCGCGAAGGGCGCGGCGGGCGTTGAACAGGTGCACCCGCGCCGATCCGTCGCTGATCCCCAGCCTGCCGCCGATCTCCTTGTGGCTCCACCCCTCGAAGTCGTACAGCAGGACGACCTCGCGCTGCAGCTCCGTCAGCGTCTCCATTGCACCCAGCAGGTCTTCGCGCAGCTGCGCGTTCTCCGCATCATGCAGCGGGTCGGCGCGGTTGGCTACTTCGCCGGCGGCCTCCAGCGGCAGCGCGTCGCGGACCGTGCGGTAGCGCCGGTGGTCGCGCGCGCGGTTTCGTACGATGGACATGAGCCAGCTGCCGAACTGGTCCGGCTGGCGGCACTCCTCGATGCGCTTGAGCGCGGTGACGAAGGCGTCCTGCACGGCGTCCTGCGCGTCGGCCTCTTCACCAAGCTGCGCAAGGGCGACGGCGTACGCGGAGCGCAGGTGCCTGCGCACCAGCGTCTCGAACGCACCTCCGTCGCCCCCGCGGGCCCGCGCGACCAGCGCCGCATCGCTTTCCGTCAATCGGCCTCCATGCCCCGTTCGCCCGCCCGGGCGCAGGTTGCGCGCCCGGACGGCTCCGTCCGTGTCAGCGGGGCTGGCGGCCGCCCTGGCGCGGGCGTTCGCCGTGCTGCCCATGCTGGCCGTGGGCGGCGCCGGGGCCGTGGTGGCCGGGCCCGCCGTGCCGCTCCATGCCCTGCCGCGCGCGCTGCTGCTGCTCGGGGGTGAGCACGGTGTGCACCTGCTCCATGGCGGCCTGGACGTTCTGGTGCACCTGCTCCATCAGCGGGCGCGCCCGTTCGTGGATCTGCTCCATCCGCTGGCGCTGCTCGGCGGTCAGTTGCGGATGATCGCCGTGCTCGCCGTGTCCGCGGCGCTCGCCCTGCGCCTGGCCGCTCTGCGGAGGCTGGCGGCGCTCACCCTGCTGCGGCGGCCCGTCCCGATGGGCGGCGGCCCGCAGGTCCTCCGGGATGAGCGCCATGAGCTGCTGGTGCAGCGGTTCGTTGCGGGCCCGCAGGTCGCGGTCGATGGCCTCCAGCCGCGACACCTGCTGCGCGGAAAGGCCCAGCTGCTCGCGCTGGCGCAGGATGCCCTGGATGGGGCTGTGTCCACCGGGCCCGCCGGGGCCGCGGCGGCCGTGCATCTGGCCGTGGGCGCCGTGGTGCTCCTGCGGCGGCGCGGTGGTCTGCGCGGCGACGGTCACGGGGGCGGCGGCCAGCGCGGCCGCGAGCAGGTAACGGGTGCGGATCTTCATCGTCCGGTTCTCCTCGAGGGTTGGTTTGCCGCTGGGGCGATCGATGCTCCGTGCGGCCCGTCAGACAGGAGACGCGCGGCAAACGGGGGATGTTAAGGGCTGCGGATTAGGGAATGATGAGGTGCTCGGAAGGTGCCCCTCCCCCGGCCCCTCCCCGCTCGTTCCTCGCGAGAGGGGAGAACTACACATTGGATCGTCGAAGAATCTCGAACTGCGTCCGACGACGTCCCCCATCCCCGGCCCTTCCCCCACAAACAGCGTGGGGGAAGGGAGAATTCGATCGCGCTTCGGACAAGTCGGCGCGACCAGCCGTCGGGATCGTGACAAAATCAGAGAAGCCGCGGCCCCACCAGGGAGCCGCGGCTTCTCATCGACCGTACTTTCGTACCCCGTACCTTCGTACCCCGTACCTTCGTACCGCCCTACGCCATCTGCTCCTGGCCGACGGAGCTTTCCGCCGTCTCCAGCACCGGGGACTCGGCCTCGGCGACGCCATGGTGGGCGAGCCAGCGCTCGGCCTCCAGCGCGGCCATGCAGCCGGTGCCGGCGGCGGTGATGGCCTGGCGGTAGTAGTCGTCCATCACGTCGCCCGCGGCGAACACGCCGGGGACGCTGGTGGCCGTGCGCCACGCCTGCGGCGCCACCAGGTAGCCGTGCGGCGTGAGCTCGATCTGGTCCTTGAGGAACGCCGTGTTGGGCGTGTGGCCGATGGCGACGAACAGCCCGCCCACTTCCATCTCGCGCTCCTCGCCCGTCACCGTGTCCTGCAGCCGGATCCCGGTGATGAAGTCGTCGCCCAGCACCTCCACCACCTGCGAGTTCCACTCCACCCGGATCTTGGGATTGGAGAGCGTGCGCTCGGCCATGATGCGGCTGGCGCGGAACGCGTCGCGGCGGTGGATGATGACCACCTCGCCGGCGAACTTGGTGAGGTAGTTGGCCTCTTCCATGGCCGTATCGCCGCCGCCCACGACGGCCAGGCGCTGGTTGCGGAACGCCGGCAGCGCGCCGTCGCACACGGCGCAGGCGCTCACGCCGCCACCGTGCTGGGCCAGGCGGATCTCGTTGTCCAGCCCCAGCCAGTTGGCGCGCGCCCCCGTGGCGACGATGACTGCCTTTGCGCGGATCTCGTCGCTGTACGACGGGCGCAGGACGAACGGGTAGGTGGAGAAGTCGACGGAGGCCACGTTCTCCATCATGGTGCGCGTGCCGAAGCGCTCGGCCTGCGCCTTCATCTTCATCATCAGCTCCTGCCCGTCCACCCCTTCCGGAAAGCCCGGAAAGTTCTCGATCTCGGTGGTGTACATCAGCTGTCCGCCCGGGATCATGTCGCGCGAGGGCTCGCCTTCGATCACCAGCGGGTCCAGGTTGGCGCGCGACGCGTACACCGCAGCCGTCCACGCGGCGGGTCCCGAGCCGATGATCACAAGTGTTTCAGTGCGAGCGTCCTGCGGCATCCGTAGGTCTCCAGGTAGTTACGATCTGCCCGCCCGGGCAGGGAACGTTTTGCGCGCGGGAATATACACCGGAGCGGCGTGCGCGTGCTACACTGCGCGGCGACCATTCGATCACACTAGTCGATGATCCACTTCGCCAGCCGCGCCTCGTCCTGATTCAGGTGCGAGGTGGAAGGACTGTGTAAATGAAGTCTATACTATCGTCGAAGAACTCTGTTGCGTGAAAGTCACGTTTGCTGCGGACGAAGAGTTCTACTGCGAACGACCGTGCGATATTGTCCTCCCGCACGGTAATTCTAAAGGAGTTTGTCGGCTGCCAATCTATCGCTGCATATCGCTGTGTTTTGACTGCATATTCGAGATCCTCTCCGAGTGGATCGGTCGCGGTAATGACATAGTCGACCTGGTCCCCGGGGCGAAGTACGAGATTCGTGTGCACTACATGGGTGATGTGATCGGCATCAGGAGTCCAGATATTGCCCAGACTGTCCCGTGCACTCTCTATTCTCGGAAAGTAATCTTCCATTGTCTCCTGTTTGCTCCTGAAGCGGACCAGCCTCGTACGGATTTCGCCGCCAATTCCAAGAATCAGGTGCTTTTGATGCGGGAGTAGCTCTCGCCGATGAGCATCTGGATCACGGAGTCTCTCTAACTCGGACAGATAAACCTCGACTGTTTTCCATTCACCGAGAGCGGGTGAGAAGCGTTGCCAATGTTTCTTTAGAATGGTCTTGAGATCATAAAAATCAGCATAGTACAACAACCGCTCCTCGACCACGCCCGTTACCTGTCGTTTCTCCTCCGTCTCCTTCCGATCCCGCCATCTCTGTATCCGCTCGGCAGAGACGCCGGTGGCTTGAACCCAATCCGATCCAATTTCCCTGGAAAGCACAGATTGGATGAAATCTCTGAGCGCATTCTCTGTGTCACGCAATTCCTGAGTGACGTCCATATGGAGCAACAAAATTCAGTTAGTTAGTCGCCAGTTGGCGAAGGTCGGCCTTGTAGCCTCCCGGTTATCGG